>JAQVEX010000041.1 GCA_028697555.1 Lentimicrobiaceae bacterium
TGGTATATCGTGTTTTTGCCGTAGTAAAACGAGATGAACCGTACTATAGACTGGCTGTTTGAAACACCAAAGATAAATTTTTAAAAAAAACTTAAAAATAATTTGTTTTTAACTTAGAATACTCAGCAACCAAAGTCAGAAATTAGAAACACCAACATTTTCGGCACTTTGGTGGCTGAGTTTACCGAAACCCGATAGCCTTCGGCACTCAGTGACCGAAAATGTCGAACCCGAAACACGCACCGCCAACTTCAAGGTTTCATCGTACAAAAAGGAAATTAAATAGACCCTATAACTTTCTTCTTTTTCTGTTTGCCTAATTTAGTTCCAATAAATTCTCTGTTGAGTCGTGCAATAAAGTCCATAGAAACTTCTTTCGGACATTCTGCTTCGCAAGCTCCTGTATTAGTGCAGTTACCAAAACCTAATTCGTCCATTTTGGCAACCATTTTTTCAACTCTATGGTACGCCTCAACTTTGCCTTGTGGTAATAATGCAAGGTGCGACACTTTTGCTGCAACAAAAAGCATAGCCGAAGCATTTTTACAAGCCGCAACGCAGGCTCCGCAACCTATACAGGAAGCAGCATCCATTGCCAAATCTGATTTATCTTTAGCAATTGGGATTGCGTTAGCATCGGGCACACCGCCGGTATTGACAGAGATATAGCCTCCTGCTTGCATAATTTTTTCAAATGCATTTCTATCGACAACTAAGTCTTTAATAACCGGAAAAGCCGCCGACCTCCACGGTTCGACGTATATGGTGCTGTTGTTTTTAAACTTTCTCATGTACAGCTGACAGGTCGTAATAGCGTCGTCGGGACCGTGCGGACGTCCGTTGATGTACAGACTACAAGTGCCGCATATTCCTTCACGGCAATCGTGGTCGAATGCGACAGGGTCTTTTCCTTCTTCAACAAGTTGATTGTTTAATATGTCTAACATTTCAAAAAAAGAAGCGTGTTCGCTAATATTATCAACGATATACGTTTCAAATTTACCTTTTGCTTTGGCATTTTTTTGACGCCATACTTTTAATTTGAATTTCATGGTTTTATTGTTTTAATGTCAATGTGCAGCTGTGGTGGTTGGTGATTGGTGGTCGGTGATTGGTGTGTGTTACAGGGTGCGAACCACGAACCACGTAATCTATAACTTCCGACTTCGGTCTTCCGACTTCCAACCTTACTGAAATCTGCATATTCATTTCTTGATTTTATTTATATGACCTTTGTTCAACATCAACAAACTTGTAATTAAGTTGTTCTTTGTGCATTACCGGCTTGTTGCCTTCGCCTTTGTATTCCCAAATCGAAACATACATAAAATCTTTGTCGTTACGCTTGGTTTCGCCGTCTTCTGTTTGGTGCTCTTCTCTGAAATGCCCACCACATGATTCTTCTCTGTGTATAGCATCATGAGCCATAAGTTCGCCTATTTCAAAGTAGTCGGCAAGTCGTAAGGCTTTTTCAAGCTCCATGTTCATTTCTTCATTGGTTCCCGGAACATTCAAATCCTTCCAAAACTCTTCTTTAAGTTCCTTTATCAGATCAACAGCTTTTGCAAGTCCTTCCTTATTTCTCGACATTCCAACGTATTCCCACATGATATTTCCTAATTTTTTGTGGAAATGATCGACACTGTGCTTGCCTTTTATGTTAAGCAGTTTGTCTATTTGACTCCTAACTGCCTTTTCAGCTTCTTCAAATTCAGGAAGATTGGTATCAATACGTTTTACTTTTATTTGGTCTGCCAAGTAGTTTTGAATAGTATAAGGCAGAATAAAGTACCCATCGGCTAGACCTTGCATAAGCGCAGATGCACCCAATCTGTTAGCGCCGTGATCGGAGAAGTTGGCTTCGCCGGCGACAAACAAACCTTCGAGAGTTGATTGCAATTCATAATCGACCCACAAACCTCCCATAGTGTAGTGAACAGCCGGATATATCATCATAGGTGTTTCGTAAGGATTTTTATCGACTATTTTGTAGTACATCTGGAATAAGTTGCCATACCTTTCTTCTACAGCATCTTTACCCAATCTTTCTATAGCTTCTTTAAAATCTAAATAAACTGCAAATCCTGATTTTCCAACTCCGTAACCTGCGTCGCAACGTTCTTTTGCAGCTCTTGATGCAACATCTCGTGGAACTAAGTTACCAAAGGCTGGATATCTGCGTTCTAAGTAGTAATCTCTGTCCTCTTCCGCAATATCTTCGGGTTGCATTTTTCCATTTCTAATGGCTTCTGCATCTTCTTTGTTTTTAGGAACCCAAATTCTACCGTCGTTTCTAAGGCTTTCGCTCATAAGCGTAAGCTTAGATTGATAGTCGCCATCGACAGGAATACAAGTTGGGTGAATTTGCGAAAAACAGGGGTTGGCAAACATAGCTCCTTTTTTGTACGCTTTCCACACAGCACTGCCGTTGCTAGCCATGGCATTTGTTGATAAAAAGAATACGTTTCCATATCCGCCGGTAGCTAAAATAACTACGTGAGCCGAATGTCGTTGTATTTCTCCATTAGTCATATCTCTGGAAATAATACCTCTAACTTTGCCATCGACTATAACTACGTCCATCATTTCATTTCTGGTATATAGCTTTACGGTGCCTTTTTCAATTTGTCGGCTCATAGCGCTATAGGCTCCTATCAGAAGCTGTTGTCCGGTCTGACCTCTTGCATAGAACGTACGTGATACCAAAGAGCCACCAAATGAGCGGTTCATTATCAATCCGCCGTAGTCGCGTGCAAAAGGAACTCCTGTAGCAACTGACTGGTCGATGATTGCGTTGCTTAGTTCTGCAAGTCTATATACGTTGGCTTCGCGAGCTCTGTAATCGCCGCCTTTTATAGTATCATGAAAAAGTCGGTAAACGCTGTCGCCGTCGTTTTGATAATTTTTGGCTGCGTTTATACCACCTTGTGCTGCAATACTATGGGCACGTCGGGGACTATCTGAGAAACAAAACACCTTAACATTAAATCCCAACTCGCCTAACGATGCAGCAGCAGACGCTCCGGCTAAGCCGGTTCCAACTACTATTATATCTAGTTTTCTTTTGTTTGCAGGGTTTACTAGATTTATTTCTTCTTTGTACTTTGTCCATTTATTTTCTAGCGGACCTTCAGGTACTTTTGATTTAAATTCTATCATTTTTTGTATTGTAAAAGATTATGTGAAATAAATATAAATGGGTATAATTGCAAATCCCAAGGGAACTAATATTGAATACAGCAGACCGCAAAATTTAATAAATGGCGTGTATTTACTGTGGTGTAATCCCATGGTCAGAAAAGCCGATTGAAATGCATGGTTTAGGTGAAATCCTAAGAAAACCATCAGAATAGTATATAATACAACGTAGTATCCGTTTGAAAACAACAGATGACACATATTATAAAAATCGAGAGTATCAACACCTTCGGGGGCAGAGACCCAACCTAACTTTACGAAATAAAAGTTAAAGAAGTGTATTAGCAAAAATAATAATACTATTATTCCGGTATGTATCATGTATTTGGAAAAAAACGAAGTGTGCGAAAATCCTTCAATCTTGTATCTGATAGGTCTCGAACGCCAGTTTTTTATCTGAATGATTATACCCAAAATAATGTGTAGCAAGAAACCGAACATCAATACATATTCAAATATTTTGATAATCAGATTGCTTGTCATAAAGTCAACGGCTTTTCCGTAAAATACTCCGCCGTCGTTGCTCAGTAAAAACAAGTTAATAGTAAGGTGTACGAGCAGGAAAGTTATAAGAAACAATCCGCTCAGAGCCATTATTATTTTTTTCGTAATTGACGAGAAATGCAATAGTTTACTTTTCATATGTCTTTATTATTTGATTTAATGTAATTTTTCAAATTATGCGTTTTCATCGAATGAAGAAGCAATTCAGCATACAAACATAAAATCTTGTTCTCTTATGCATAAGAGAATTGCTATCTTTTTCTTTAATGTTGAATTACTTTAAATTTATCGCCTGTAACTTTTATAAGATTTCTGTAATATTCTTCGCTATAACCCGGTTGTTCAATTTTAGGCGCATAATATTTATAGCCTGCGGGAACTTCGCGTGGGGTTTTGATATTACCATCTAAATATTTAGTAAAAAGAAATCTGTACAATTGTTTCCACTCTCTAACAGTATTAGCACCTTGCGAAACTGAGAAGTTTGTCAGGAACTCAATTGCTTCTTCGGGATTTTGACGATATTTTTCCTGAGCAATTTTGTCAACCACTGGGATCAACGAGAAGTAGTATTCTTCTAATTCGCTTTGTTTTGGTTGTATATCTTTAATCATGTCGCTGTAGCGGGTGTAAGCTAAATTACTAACCTGATTAAATACCCAAAATGCCGCATTGTCGCTAAATTCCATAAGGTCTCCGTTTCCAACGGCATATTCTATAGGTACTCTCGTCATACACGAGTACATAGGAGTGAATACAGTTGTGTAGGTATCGTCAACTCCAAACCAAATAATACCACCCAAAGTGTTTATTGGTGCAGGTCTTGACTCAGCTACAAAAACAAAGCCTGTTTGTTGTGTGCTGGTAGCTCTTTCGTGGAAATACTCAACACCATCGACTTTCCATGTCATTGGTCTCCATCTGACAATAGAATTGTAAGGACCGCCACCAATATCTTTGCTCATATCAAGGTCGGTATCTTGGTAGTAATCTCTCATAAGTCCGAAAACTTCCTTGCGTGATAGTTTATGATTAGGTTTTACGTACAAAGGCATTTTGTTGGTAAGGTTTTCGCCTTTTGCAAAATCAAGATATTTATCCATTCCGTCGGTAATTCTGTTAAAACCGCTCCAAACTCTAGCTTCGCAAAATCTGGCTGCGCCGAAATCGATTGGTGCGTAAGCATCGCAGAAACTGAAATCTTTATCATCTCCATTAAAATATCCGTTTTCTCTAGCAAAGCTGATAACATCGGATGAGAATATGCAATTTTCGGGGTCGTTTTGGTTGAATTTGTGAATACGAGCTTGATTTGCGTGTCCCGAAACGTATCCGTCGGGAATGCGAATTGCAACCCAAACAGCTCCTTTGTCGTGTTTTATGGTTGTTTTTTTGTTTTTACCTGTTACAAGTTTAGGACTTCCTTTACCTATTAGCTCCATGTACCAAATTTCGTTGGGGTCGCTGATTGAGAATGACTCTCCTGAGCTGGCGTAACCGTATTTTACAACAAGGTCGGCGATAACGTCAATAGCTTCGCGAGCAGTTTTAGCTCTTTGAAGCGTTATGTATATTAGGCTACCGTAGTCCATAATGCCGGTTGTATCAACCAATTCAGATCTGCCACCATAAGTGGTTTCGGCAATAGCTAATTGATGCTCGTTCATGTTTCCTACAACGTTGTAGGTTTCAAGAGCTTGTTCAATTTGTCCTTTGTATTTTCCGGAATCCCATTCGTAAATGTCTAACATGGTTCCTGCCGGATATTTAGCAGCTTTCCAATAGTATAATTCGCCGTAAAGTGCGTGCGAGTCGGCTGAATAGCTGACAAAGTTGGAGCCGTCTTTTGAAGCTCCTTTTGTTACCATAAAATTTGTGCAAGCGTTTGCTTTGTAACCCATTGTTACCGTTAAAGCTGCAATTAGAGTCAGTGTTAAAAAATGTTTCATAAGCATTTATTATTTTGTTTAAATTTAGATATAATTCAAGTATTATTAGCGTTGACAAATATATACATAATTTGCTTACGATAAAATATTTTTGGATTATTTTATCATTTACGAATTTTGCACTTCGCTCAAAGGTATCTCTATAAAGAAAGTTGTTCCGACGTTTTCGGCAGTTTCAAACCATATCCTTCCGTTGGTTTCAATAATAATGTTTTTGCACATTGCCAATCCTAAACCCATTCCTGTGGTTTTGGTAGTAAATTCAGGCGAAAATATTCTGCTTTGCTTTTCCTTTGGAATTCCCATACCGTTGTCTTTTACAGAAATTAGGCATTTTTCTTTGTCGGTGTTGGCGATTATTTCTATTTCAACAATGCCCTTTTTGTACGTGGGTATAGATTGTAAAGCGTTTTTTATAACATTATTGAAAACCCGAAGCATGTGGTTGCTGTCGGCGTAAACAAAACATTTAGAGTATTTGTTGTTCAGAATTATACTTCTGTTCTTTTGTCCTTTAAAAATTTCAACCGATTGTTGAATAATTGGTATAATGTCAATTTTTTCAATTATTGGCTTAGGCATTTGTGCGAAATCGGAAAATTCGCTTGCTATGGTTGAAAGTGTATCAATTTGCGTGATGAGAGTTTCGGCAAATTTTTTGAGTCGCTCTTCTTTATCGGGACTGTCTTCTTCCCATGCCTTCATTAAGAGCTGTGTGCTAAGTTTGATAGGCGTTAGCGGATTTTTAATTTCGTGTGCAACTTGTTTTGCCATCTGCTGCCATGCTCCTTCTCGTTCTGTTTTTGCTAGAATTTCGGCGTTTTTTGCAAGCTCGTCTATCATTCTGTTGTATTCTTCAATCAGCTTGCCTATTTCATCATCTCTGTGCCATTCTATTTTCGCATTAGTATCGCCTATTTTTACTTTTCTGAACTTGTTTGCAATTATCTGTAAAGGTTTGGTTATGTACGAAGTAACAACATAAGCCAAAAACAGAGTAATTATGGTTATAACTATGTAAACGTTTGAGAAAGCAATAATAACGTTAGATGTTTTTTTAACTATATCGTCTTGCTTTGTGTAATAAGGCATGTTAATTATTGCCACCGATTTGTTATCGTAGTTACGAATGGGCGTGTATGCCGATAGGTACTTATAAGTTCCGATGTTTTCTTCGTTGAAAACGAAGGTTTTTTTGTTTACTTCTAATCTATAAAAACAATCTGCGTTTATTTGTTCGGATACTAATTCTTTATCGAAGATTTTGCTCCTTGACGAAGATTTAACAAAACCTTTATTGTCGTATATTATGATGTCGGTAAAATACCTGTCAGAAAGGTTTGTAAGTGTTGTGCTAATTATATCTTCTTTTTCTTCATCATCAGTTTCGCCCGATAAATAATAAATTATTTCGGGATGGCTTTCAATTTCTAAGACTATAGTGTTCAGCTTTTGCTTAAGTAGTTCTACCGTTTGTTCTCTATTTATTTGATATATAACGTTTAGACTGATTGTCGCTAATATTAGAGTTATAAATATTACTAAAATAATAACGCCTATTTGCACCTTGTCCCTTAAGGATACGTACGAGATTTTGAAATCGTTTTTGATATTGCTGCTTAAAATTAAAATAGCAACTGTGTACAAAATCATCAAAACTAAGAGATATGCAAAAGGCGAAATCACTTCCACAATCGTATCATTTTTCAACGAAAGCAGTACTGTTGTCTCGCTGTTTGGCGAATAAACCAAATGCGAATGATCTTGAAAGTTTATGTAGTACATATTATCTTCTTCAAAAGCAGGGTGAAACTCGACATCGTATGAGAAATCGCCGACATTTCGTATAAGTTCATTATTCAGATAATATGCGTAAGAGTAATTGTTCAAAGAATTGTGTTTAACATTTTCGATGAGCAGTTCGGGATAGCCTTCGCTTTTCCACAGCTTGTTTGAAGTTATTTCTATGTAAATAGTGAAAGTTTCGTCGCTTTCGCTGTCGAATGTAATTTTACCCATGTAATACATCACGTCCACCGATTGCCTCAAAAAGTACAATCCGCTTGTACTAATGGGTCTCATGTAGTTTGAAATATAATTGCTGAAATACTCGTTGCAATTTTCTTCTACATTTTGGGGTTCAATTATAAGTTTCTTTTGTGCATTACATATGGTTATGCGAGTTTGATATCTGTCCCAAAATCCGTTTAAATGCTTTTGGTATATGTAGTTAATGATTTCATTTTCGGTGGAGCTATTGGGACAATTATTTATCAGATTTTTAATTGTGGTATCGGCAGATATGTCTTTTTTAGTCGCTTCAAAGTAAAATTCAAGCATATTGTCTCTCGCATCAGCCAACTGTGCGACTATAATTTTTCTGTTGTTTCTTTCTCTAATATCTTCGGTTCTGTTTATTATAAATGTCCCGTAAATACTCAGTACAGAGATAATAATAATTCTAAGTACGTTGTTGTTCGATTTAACGAATGATGCATCTTTAATAAAACTCAATGCAAAAAAGACTATAACAAGAATTATTTCCGAACTCAATAATGTTCCGCTTTTTAATAAACTGAACACTATTATAATAGTTATTATAGTCAGACTTATTATCTGTTTTTGTTTTGCGCTAATATGTTTAACTGAAGATGTATAATACCAATGGCTGTAAAAAAACAATATTAATAAAACGCAGGCTATTCCCATTATTGCGTAGTGCGATACGGCGTCTAACGACAAAATGTTCTCAAAATCGTAATCTATGGTAGAGTTTAAAATCAGAGTACGAATTAAATATGCTGTCATGTATATTACACCTATCAATATTAGTTGTAATGCTACTTCGACGACAAGAGCATATTTTTTTGAAAGGTTTTTTTGAAGTTTTAGAGGGTTGTATTTGGTCAGCAAAAATGTAATTTGCAAAATCGCAATCATATTGAGCAAAAAGTCGCCAATTGAAGGCAAAATGCTTGATGTTGCGTAATGGTACGGGTCGAACAGACTTGTGTTGTAAAATATATCGGGTATTTTGTAATTCTGTTGTATGTACCTTAACAGTATCACTAACAAAACAAATAGCAGATTGGGAATTACTTTCTGTTTCTTATGTCTGAATATGTACAAAATCGAAAAGTATATAAACGAAATCAGCAGTATTAGCGAAGCAATGTACAATATGCTGCTTATATAAATAATTCTATCTCTGAGCTGTTTTTTTTGCTGTGGAGCCTTAAGCGAAAATAGGTAGTTGTTGTCGCTGTCGAATATGGGATTTTCTTCGGAAGTATCTAAATTTATGATGTAATTGCTGTTTACTTTCAGAGCTTTATTGAACTCGTCGGGTAAGTATTTGTTTTTGTACGGATAACTATATTTTATCAATTCAACGCCTACAACTGTGTATTCGCCGACTTTCTTTTGCTTTTGCAAATAAAATCCGTTTCCCTTTTTAACTACCTGAGTTTGTTTATTCGTGTACGTTAATATCTGCTCTGCAGGATAAACGTTGTCCGACCAATAAGTCAGACTGTCATTTTTATAGATTACGACTTCGGTTTTGTCTTCCTTGTACAAATTTTTATAATGCTGATGCAGATAATTTCTAACCGACGATTGGTCGTCTAACTTAAGCAAACTGATTTCTTCTATTTTTTCGTCTAATCTGTTTTCAAAAGCGATTATTTTTTTCTGAACTCTTGAGACAGTTATTTTTTCGGTATTGAAATAATAATAAACGTATTGTAAAAGCAAAGCCGACCCAAAAGCAATAATTAAACTTATCAGTAAGTTTCTAATTTTCGACTTATATACTTTTTTTGTCAGCATTTTACTTATAGGTTGCGTGTGTCAGGCGTCTTTATTGGCTTTCAGGACTTTTGTTTTTTAAAGGGCTATTTGCTTAATATTTTCTTAGTTTTTACAAATACATCCATAAAGATAAAAGTAAATTATTTAGTACTTTTTTTTGCTAAAATATAAATCATACTGGAATAACCCCTTTTTTTTGCATAAAATAAATTAGATATCAAGCCGATATAAATTGCTCTAAAAATATTTCCTTTCTTATTTATGTTTTTTTCGCTCATAATGCTGATATAAAACGAGTCGAATTTGAGCCCTTTAGTTTTAATTAGCTGTAAATCAGTATTTTGAAGCAGGTTTTTTATATCTTTCTCCGAAAAATGCCATAAATGTCGGGGTGTATCCAATCCTGCCCAATATTTTTTGTAAAATTCGGCATCTTTGGAATTTATATTTGGTACTGCAATAAAAATTTTGCCGTTGTTTTTTATCAGCCTGCTTATTTGTGTAATTCTTTCGCTAAGTTTGCTCACATGTTCAAGCACGTGCCACATTGTTATTACATCGTACTTTTTGTGTTCGGTTTCATCCAAAAAATCTTCATCTTTCAGCTCGATTAAAAAATTGTCTTGTGCATATTTTCTAGCGGTTATGTTTGGCTCAACTCCATCGACTTGCCAATTTTTAGTTTTCATGTAGTTTGCAAAATATCCGTTTCCGGCTCCAATATCTAACAGACTACCTTTATCAATATATTTTTTAATTGTTTTGTACTTGCTTTTTGTATTGAAAATTTTTACAAAGTTGTAAAGTTTGCTAATTATCCCCGATTGATTTTTTTGACTATGCGAAATGTAGTTTTCTGTTTCGTAGTACTTGTATAAATTTTCTTCTTCGGGTTGCGGATTGGTAAATTTAAAACCACAACTTTCACATTGCGTTATCACAAACTCTTCATCGGTCAGAAAATAGTCCTTAGTTTTAAGCCATTCGCTTAATTTATTATTATTGCATATTGGGCACTTTTCAATCGTTTTCATTTTTTCAATTATCAATTAATATCTGGCTGTTGGCTTTTAGCTTTTAGCCGTTAGCTGTGATTTGTGAGTTTTGAGTCGGCCCCTAAGTTTGGGAGAGTTCTGAATTGGGGTACTCGAAACTCGAAACTCAAAACTCGGAACTCTCCCGTTCCACGTGGAACTTTTTCTTTACTTTCCTAAATATACAAGCAGTACAGCAATGTCAGAAGGCGAAACTCCGCTTATTCGCGATGCTTGTCCTATATTTTTAGGCTTTATTGCCATAAGTTTTTGTCTAGCTTCCGTTGACAAAGATTGTAGCTTGTTGTAATCAAAATCGGGTTTGAGTTTCAAGTCTTCAAATTTCGACAGCTTGTTTGCTATTTCCGCTTCCTTCTCTATATATGTTTTGTATTTAATTTCTATTTCGGCATTCTCGATAATTTCTGAATCGTAATCAGAAAATGTCGATAATTCATTTTCGGGATTAACATTTTTGATAAGTTCGGGCAAAGATATTTCCGGACGTAGAACGAGATTTACAATTTTAAATTTTTGCTTTATTTCAGCAGAATTAATACTAGTCAAATAGTCGTTTATTTCGTCTGGAGCTATACTTTTTTCATTAATCAATTGAATAACCGAATTTATTCTATCGCTCTTTTCTCTCCATTTATCAAATCTTTGTTGCGATGCTAATCCTAATTCGTAGCTTTTTTGAGTAAGCCGGGTATCAGCATTATCCTGACGTAATAAAATTCTATGCTCTGCTCTTGAAGTAAACATTCTATACGGTTCGTCAACGCCCTTTGTTGTCAAATCGTCGACTAAAACACCTATGTACGCTTCAGACCTTTTTAAAATAAATTCATTTTGGTTTCTGAGCTTCATTACAGCGTTAACAGCTGCATACAAACCTTGCGCTGCTGCTTCCTCGTAGCCTGTAGTGCCGTTTATTTGTCCTGCGAAAAACAAATTTTCAACCAATTTGGTCTCCAAAGTCGAGTATAATTGCAAAGGAGAAAAATAATCGTATTCTATGGCATAACCCGGACGATAGATTTTAGCGTTTTCTAAACCTTTTATTTGTTTCAGAGCTTGGTATTGAACTTCGGCTGGCAACGACGAAGAAAAACCGTTTAAATAATATTCGTTAGTGTTCCAACCTTCTGGCTCAACAAATATTAAATGTTTTTCTTTATCAGAAAATTTTTGGATTTTATCTTCAATAGATGGACAATATCTCGGACCAACTCCTTGTATAACGCCTTGCAGTAATGGCGATTTATCAAATCCTGTGCTTAAAATTTCGTGTACAATTTTATCGGTATAGGTTAAGTAGCAAGGTTTCTGATTTGTTACAGGTTTTGTATCGGAAAATGAAAACTTTCCGGGATTTTCATCACCATGCTGTATTTCCATTTTAGAAAAATCAATAGTTCTTCCATCAACTCTTGCAGATGTTCCGGTTTTTAATTTTTCTGATTTAAAACCATGACTTATTAAATTTTCGGTAAGACCTTGAACATTTTCTTCTCCGTACCTTCCTCCATTAATTTTATTTAGCCCTATATGAATAGTTGCATTTAAAAAAGTGCCATTAGTTAGAATAACCATTTTGGAATAGAATTTATATCCCAATTTGGTTACCACTCCGCAAACTTGATTATTTTTTACGATAATTTCAGTAACGGTATCCTGCCACAAATCTAAATATTCAAAACTTTCTAAGGTCTCTCTCCATTTTATTGAAAAAAGAGTTCTATCGTTTTGCGAGCGTGGACTCCACATAGCAGGTCCCTTGCTTCTATTTAGCATACGGAATTGAATAGTGCTTAAATCGCTGACAATTCCTGTATAACCTCCTAAAGCATCTATTTCTCTAATTATTTGACCTTTCGCAATTCCTCCCATAGCAGGATTGCACGACAATTGCCCATAAGTATTCATATTTGAACTAATAAGCAAAGTCTTAGCTTTCATTGTGGCACTACACGCTGCAGCTTCGCAGCCGGCGTGACCTCCTCCTACTATTATTATGTCGTACTTTTCAAACAATTTATTAATGTTTCACGTGGAACATTTATTTATTAAAAGATAATTTAGAAAGATAAAAATCTTCCTTTTTTGTCATTATTTCTTTGTCGGATTTGCTGCCATCTTTATAACCTAACAAGTGCAAAATTCCATGTACCATAACTCTATGAATCTCATCGGCAAAGCTACAGCCGTAGGTCTTGGCATTCTCTTTTACCATCTCGACATTGATGTATATTTCTCCGCTTATGCAATTCCCTTCAGTATAATCAAATGTTATTACATCTGTTCTTGTATCGTGTTGCAAATAGTTTACATTCAAATTGTAAATATATTCATCGGTGCAAAAAATGAAGCTAATTTCTTCAAAAGTTTTGTTTTCATTTTTTACAACATCAATTATCCATTTCCTAAGAACTAACCTATTCTTTGGTAAATAATTCTGACCGTGTGTAAAAAATTTAACCTTACCTGTTTTCATTATTGTTGCCAAATGATTGAATGTATTTTTCTGTTTTGTTTTTGTAGAAAGGCGTAAAGTTCAAGGGAACCTTTTCTAAAACTTCCTTAGTGTTTTTCTTCTGCATTTCAAATTCCTTAATTGCCTGTGGCGGAATTCTATCAATTTCCGAACCTTCTATTGATTCGCGGCGTTCTTCCTTTTCTCTTTCCATTTCAGCTTTTTCGGACTTCAATAATCGAGTTAGAATTTCCTGCTGACGTTCTATGGTTTGCTGAGTGATATTTTTATTTACAATATCAATCTCTGTCTTTTCCATATCTTCCAACATCTTTTTAATTTCGGGATCTATGCCTGTCCCTTTTTTCTGCATCTCTTCAGCTATTTGTTGCATTTGCCTCCTGATAGCTTCCTGCTGAGCAGCCATTCTCACCAAACTCTCACTCATGTTCTGCATACTTTGCTGACCTGCTTTTTTATTTTTACCGGGCATTTTATTTCTGGCATCATTTAGTTGCTTGTTCAATTGCTCTTGCAACTGACGCATTGATTTAATTTTACCCGATTTGCCTGCCCCGGGCTTTGGTTTACCCGAATTACACTTGCCGGATTTACAATTCATCTGACTGTCTTGTAAATCGGTAAGCACATCTGCCAACATGTTAGCCAAATTGTTCATTCCCGTCATAGACGATTGTTGCCTAACAGCAGCACCTCTTACGTTTCTTTCGTTCAAAAGAGAAATTGCATCGTTTATGTTATTATTAACGTCGGTTACTTCGTTTAAAATATATCTTTCAACGCTTTGCTGACGTTTACTCATTGCCACTAAACTATCCTTTATTAATAACATATCGTCGTTGATGTTTTTTTGAACCACAATAATTTCAGGAAATTTTGGATCGGATGTTGAAGTTTTGTTTGCAGCTTTCATGTTGTCTTCTTGCATTATCGAAAGCGTAATCAAATTGGAAAGCAACCTTCGCATTGTTTCTATATCTTCGCCTAATCCTTCTGCTTCCATATCAATTTTCATTTGTGCAAATAATTCACTTAATTGTTTCATAAGCTCCGATGCTTTATTCTGACTCTCCGATGCTTTATTTTTATTCTTTTTTTGTATTTCCTTTAAACTATTATCAAGCTCATTATCAATATCTTGCGTCTCTTTTTCGGTACTTTTAAGTTTGTTTGGTTCTTCCAACTCTGAGTTCATTTTATGCAAATCTTTAACATCGTCTTTTATCTTATCGAACTGAGAGTTTATTTCTTTTTGCTTTTCTTCTGTTTCCTGAAAGTCCTTTCGTTTATTATCTATGGTTTCTTTGCTTAATTCTTTTTGTTCTTTTGAAAGTTTGTCAAGGTCGCTGATAATTTGCTCAAACTTTTTCTCTAATTCCAATTGTTTGAACAGTTCTAATTGACGGTCGAGCTCTTGTTCTAACGAATTGCTGCTCTCTTCTATATTTTTGAGCATATCCGAAATTTTCTCCTTATCAATATCGTCCAACATTTTTTGCAACTCTTCAAAAAGTTTTTTTAATTCGTCAGACATTATTTTATCAAGAAGCTTTTCTAACTCTTCTTGTTTTTCAACCACTCTCTCGCTGTATTCTCTAAAACTCTCCTTAAGATTATTTTCCTTGTTTTGTTGCTTTATATCTTTTATCTGATTTTCGATATTCTGCTGATTTTGCATCAATTGCTCAATGCTTTGCTTGTCTTTCCAATCAATATTAGGCTTGTTCAAAAGATTTTTCCTTAAGTTGTCAATATCCATTTTAAGGTTTTTGGTTTGGTCAATAGAATTGGTAAGACCCTCAATCATTTCTTCTCTGCGTTTTTTGGAAGCTAAATCTAATTCTTCTTTTGTTGGCATTTTATATTTTTTCAATATGCTTTTAGTCGATTTAGCTCCGTTTACTTCATCATTATCAAAAACTTCAAAATAATACGATATTTCATCACCCGGCTTCAAGCCTAAATTCATTAAATCGGTGGTGTAATAAAAATCCTCCTGAATTGATGTTTTAGCAATGGAAATATCAATCACTTGCGATGTATCGATATCTGCTCCGTTAATTTCAAAGTTGAAAGTAAGTCGGCTAAAACCGTAATCGTCTTTTATTCTGCCCAAATAATAAAGCCTGTAGTCAAAAATACTATCGTTATACTCTTGAACCGAAATAGTTGGATATAAATCAGGAATAGTAGTTACATTATACCTTAAAGTATCGGTATTTACAAGCAAACTGTTTGCAGAAACAATTTCGTAATCGAAAGAATTTCTCAAAACCATAGTTTTACTAAACACATTAGACTTGTTATTCCCCAACGTGTCGACACTATTAGAAGAAATGAAGCATAATTTTTCCGTATCTTTTGTGTAAAAATTCCATTTTGCTACAGTTCCTTCAGGAACGCTTATATCGCCCATATTACTGACAGTTTCATTGTTTAGTCCGGTATATTTGGGATAAGTCAACTGTATATCAAAATCGTAAATTACTGGCTTTGGCAAGACTTTCAATAAATATTCTTTGGTATTAAACTCACCGGCTTGTATATAAAATTTAAGGTCGCTGTGAACTTTTTTAAAAGTATATTCATATTCAGTTAAACTATTTTTTTTAGCTCCAATAATGTTATTATCAGAAACCACAAATAGCTCGCTTGGAATTTTATCGCCTTTAAGCTGTATGTTAAGCTTAAAATCGTCGTTTTGAACAACTTCCAATTGAGTATTTGTTATAATAATATCAAAAGGTGCTTTTTTCTCAAATACTGTATTATGATTTATTATCCTTTTAGATGGCTCAACTATAAACGAAGGGAACAATATCAACATCAACAGAATGACAAGTACGGGAGGTAAAGCGTACTTAACGTATTTTAAATTGTTCTTTAAATTAACGGCGTTGGAAAACTTAAAAGGGCTAAGTTGTTCGGTTTTTTGTTTTATTCCGGCAATAATCAACTCATTATCAACAGTATTCTCTGATAATTCCTTAAGTTGCAAAGTATTAAGTAAAACATCTTTTACTTCCGGAAAATGATTCCCAATAATAACTGCAGCTTGTTTATGACTTAATGTTTTCCCAATTTGAAACAGTTTTATAATAGGGATAACAATAAAGAAGGTAATAATAACAACGCTCAATAATACAATTGAATAAAACAATACAGAACGTATAATCGTGCTGAACCAAGAATAATATTCTAAAAAGTTGATGATTAAAAAGTATGTGCCTAATGCGGCAAATGTGTATAATATGCCTTTAATCAGTTTATTCAGATAATATTTTCTTATAAACTGCTCTACGTTTTTAATTAGTTTTTCGTACGCACTGCCCATACTTTGCAATATACAAATTAGTTTGCAAAATTACAAAAGTCTAACGATTTAGATTACATTACAAAAAAAACTTTGCTTTTCAATAAACATCATTGATTAAAAATGGCTTTTGGCTGTTGGCTTTTGGCTGTTGGCAATTATCAATTATCAATGAACAATTAGTAATTAGCCCCGAAGTTTCGGAAATGATAATAAAAAGCTAATGGCTAATAGCAAAAGGCTAAGAGCTACGTAGCACGTAACACGAAACATCTTTTTATGCACAATACAAACATTGATGAAAAATGATTAATTTTGCAACTTTAAAATTTTTGAAATTATGAGAGAAATAAGGGTTCGATTTGCTCCAAGTCCGACTGGTCCGCTACATATTGGCGGTGTACGTACTGCACTTTACAATTATTTATTCGCTAAGCAAAACAATGGTAAATTCATTCTCAGAATAGAAGATACCGACCAAACCCGTTTTGTTGAAGGAGCCGAACAATACATTAATGAATCCTTTGATTGGTTGGGTATTCCTTTTGACGAAAGTCCCGAAAAAGGTGGGAAATACGCACCATACAAACAATCGGAGAGGAAAGATATATATGTAAAATATGCTCAACAGCTTATTGATAGCGGGCATGCATATTACGCTTTCGATACTCCCGAGCAACTAAACGAACTTAGAAATGATTTTGAAAAAAAGGGAGAAACATTTCAGTACGGAATAAATACACGAGCTTCGCTTAATAATTCTTTGAATATGAGCGAATCGCAACTCAAAGAAACTATTGACAGTGGCGTACCTTACGTTATTAGAGTTAAGATTCCTGAAAATATTACCGTAAATTTTACTGATATGATTAGGGGTGATATCAGTGTTGATTCAAATCAGTTGGACGACAAGGTTTTATTCAAATCCGACGGCTTGCCAACCTACCATTTAGCTAATATAGTTGATGACTATTTGATGAAGATATCGCATGTTATAAGGGGCGAAGAGTGGTTGCCATCGGCGCCGTTGCACGTTCTTTTGTACGAATTTTTAGGAATAAAAGACGTTATGCCTCAATTTGCACACCTGCCTTTAATTTTAAAACCAAATGGTGGCGGAAAGTTGAGCAAACGAGATGGCGACAGAATGGGCTTCCCAGTATTTCCGTTACAATGGACAGACCCCGAAACAAAAGAAGTATCTTCGGGTTACCGCGAAGCCGGATATCTGCCACAGGCTGTCATTAATATGCTTGCACTTTTAGGTTGGAATCCGGGAACGGAACAGGAAATATTTTCAGTACAAGAACTAATAGAAGTTTTTTCAATAGACAGAATTAGCAAATCAGGAGCACAATTTGACCCTGCTAAGGCTAAATGGTTCAACCATAACCATTTAGTATTGCTACCACCCGAAAAACTCGCAAAACTACTTGAACCTTATTTAAAAGAAAATAATATTGATGCTACACCCGAATATGTTCGTAATGTTTGCGAACTGATAGCAGATAGACTCACACATATACCCGACTTGTGGGAGCAATCGAAATTCTTTTTTGTTGAACCCGAAGAATTCAACCAAAAGGCAATTAAGAAATATTGGAAAGAAAATACCAATACATTGTTAAACTTGTTCTTAGACGAATTAAATAAAATTGAAGAATCTGATTTTAACAAAGATAACCTGCATGAAATTACTAAACAATTTGTTGAAAAAAATAATGTGGGTTTCGGACAAGTTATGAACCCTTTAAGAATATTAATTGTTGGAGATAATTTCGGTCCGGGAATGATGGAAATAATGCAAACCTTTGGAAAGCAAGGTGTTACGGGCAGAATTGAAAAAAGTTTAAAAAATATTTAATATGCTTGTAGGGGTATTTCCGTTTTGAAGTGTCTTTAGTATAAGGGATGTTTTATATTTAACGCTATGAATAGAATTATTACAAAATTCAATTTGGGTGGTATGCCTGTATTTACCCATATGGGCTTTTCTTTCTTGTGTTGTGATTTTTCTAGTATTTTATTAAATATAAAACAAAATAAACAAACTGACTTATAAGCATCTTTGCTTTATTGGTCGGTTTTTTTTATTTTAACCTGAAAAAATTAAATATAAAACATACTATTAAATTAAATATTAACTAAAACCATAAGACACGAACAAAAGAAAAAAGTAGAGCGCCTTACCACGTATAACAAATAAATAATGTGAGGCACTGGCGCCAGGACAAAAATTAATGCCCATACGTAAAAAATCAAATTATTATTAATTAAATCACAAATAAAACATGAAAAAATTATTCACACTGATGTTCCTAATGGTTTTTACTATAGCAACATCATTCTCACAAGTAATTATTTCTGAAAGTTTTGAATCTGGTACATTCCCGCCCGCAGGTTGGACAATTAAAGATCCAACCTCTATTACGGACTTTTCGTGGTACCGAAGTGGTAGCGGATCTACATTAGGTGGAGGTGCTCATACAGGAAGTGGAGTAGCTTATGCTAACAGCGGTGATTACTCGTCCTGGGGACACAATGTTAGTCTCGTAACTCCTTCTTTTAACTTAACCGGTTTAAACAACGTAAAAGTTAAGTTTTGGATGTACAGAAACAATCGTTACGCATCCTATGTCGATTACATTGATGTTTACGTAAATACTTCTCCAACAGGAATGGGAGCAACTTTATTAGGAACAATACATCGCCATCCTACATTAGCACCAGCAGTTGGCTCCGTTACTGGTTGGTATGAATGTACTTTTAACATTCCTGCAAGTTACAATGGTAGTACTAACTACATTATATTTGATGCTTATTCGGACTGGGGTGATGATATGAACATTGATGATGTTCTGATTGAAGTATCAAATCCTCCTTTACCTGTTATTGCTGCTCATCCTATTGATGGAGCTACAGGTGTACATATTAACACACAGCTACAATGGGATATTAACCCGGCTGGTGGAAGTCCTGAACAGTACAAAGTTTATGTTGGAACAAATAATCCTCCTACAAACTTAGTTAATGGTGCTACTACTACCAACAGATGGTACAACTTAAACAACTTAATTAAGGGTACAAAATACTACTGGCAAATAGTACCTTCTAACACATCAGGTGCTGCAGTTGGTAACCCAATTTGGTCGTTTACCACAGCAACATACGGTTCTCTTGCAGGTACTGTTTACGATATTGACGGTGTTACACCTGTTGCAGGTGCTACAGTGTATTTGACGCCCGCAGTAGCAGGTGTATTGGCTCAAACCACAGGTGCTGACGGTACCTTTAACTTTGGTGATAATAATATACCTGTTGGTTCGTACACAGTTGGTGCTGAAGCTACTGGATATACTATTACAACGGTACAAAACGTAGTAATAGCGTCCAATACTACTACAAACATTAGTATAACAATGCAACAGCCAAATATGGCTATTACTCCAAACCCATATAACCAAGTACTTAATCCTAACGAAGTATTTACAGGTCAATTGAATATAGATAACTCAGGAACAGGTGCTTTGGAATGGACTGCTACTATTGGCGGATGGAGTTCAGCTAACCATGATTGGTTAGATGTTCCCGTACTTAGCGGAACTGTTGCTTCTGGTAACAACCGTAACATTGCTGTTAACTTCAACGCTACAGACTACGAAGCAGGACAGTCGGAATCGGCTGTTATTACTTTTACTTCGGTAAACCAAACTATTAATGTCCCTGTTGGCATGATAGTTATGGGTACACCATTGACTCCTGTTAGCTGGACGACAGCTGCTGTAACTAATCAGCTTAACGGTAATACTATAGTTTCTTGGAGCCACCGTCCTGAACCAGGAAGCGGTTTCCAATTCTATTCAATTAGCAGAAACGGCGTACAAGTTCACGTTGCTACATCAGGTAACACATGGAATGGTGACGTATTGCCAGGATATGGCTTATACGAATACTGCGTAAGCGCTGTATATGCCGATGGTGCTACAGCTCCGGCTTGTGCTGAAGTTGAATGGTCATCACCTGAATTGGTATATGCTCCAACATCACTTAAAGACACATTGTTTGCTGGAGAAAACAGACCTATAGGTCCTGTTAGATTGAATATAGGAAATACAGGGTTAGGAACTTTAGTTTATAACCTTAACTACGGAGGTCTTCCTCCACTCAGTATCCCTACTTACTGTACAGCTTCCGGCGGTTGTGATGAGTATATCTCGAGAGTACAATTCGCAAGCATAGATAACAGCTCGGCTTGTACACAATATGGTAACTATACACACTTAATTGCTAAAGTTGAGAAAGGACAAACTTATCATCTAACTGTTAGCAATGGTAATGCTTGGGGTTCCGACGCTATTGACGTTCACTTCGATTGGAACAGAAACGGAGTTTTTGAAGCTTCAGAAGGGCAAACTATTTCAGGTAATAACCCTGGAACAGCTAACATTACTATTCCGACAACAATAGATGACGGATTTGTTGTTATGCGTATTAGACTACGCTACGGTGGTAGCATTAACCCATGTGGTGCTACATCATACGGTGAAGTTGAAGATTATACATTATACGTAGGTACAGGAACTTTCATTTCTGATGCACAACCAAAACAAGGAACTGTTCCGGCTAACGGAAATCAAATCGTTGATGTTTGGTTTAATGCAAACGGTGCTTACTCAGCTCCTGGTGTATACAATGATGATATTGAGCTTGTAACTAACGACGTAAATAATCCTAGTGTAAATATTCCAGCAACTATGACTGTTCTTATACCGGGAACTTTAGAAGGTACTGTTACCGAATTTGGTACAAACCAACCTCTATTTAACGTTGCTGTTACAGTTGGTGGTAATACCACATACACAGACCAAAACGGAAATTACAGCATGCTTCTTGCTGCCGGTAACTACACCGCTACATACGACTTGTTAGGATACCAAACTGAAACTAGACCTTTCAATATTACAGAAAACGTTACTACAACTATTAACGTTAGTATGAAAGAACTTGCCAACGCTCCTAACTGTGCTAGCGCTGAAGTTAACCCTGAAGATACCAGAGCTCTTGTTGAATGGTGTGTGCCTCACGGTCCTTACCAACTAGGATATGACGACGGTACTGCCGAAAACTACACGGCTTGGGCTGATGCCGGTAACGTTAACGCTGTGAAATTCACTCCTAGAGGTTATCCTGCTACCATAGTTGGCGGTCGTTTCTACGTTGGAGACGGTAGTTTCCCTGTTAACGGAAACGTTATAGGCCAACCTTTCGACGTGATTGTTTACGCTGCTGACGGTGCTAACGGAATGCCCGGTACTGAACTTGGCGTGGCTATGGCTACTGCTGATAACTTCGGTTGGGTTACTGTTGGCGGTCTAGATGCTACCATTACTGAAGGTGACTTCTACCTTGGAATGCGTCAAATGACTGCTGCTCCTAACTGCGTACCTTTGGGTGTAGACGAAACGCTTCCTAAAGCTTTCAAGAGCTACTCAATTAACGAAACTAATGGTGGAAGCTGGG
>JAQVEX010000042.1 GCA_028697555.1 Lentimicrobiaceae bacterium
GAGGTCTTATACTCAGCATAAGCCTTCAAGCTTGGGAGCCGAACTAGTTCACCTCTCTTTCTCTGGTTCTTCAGTTATTAATTAATAACAAAAATAATATTAAATTCATTTTGCAAAACTAATAGCGGAGCCGAAACGCCCTACTCTACAACATCCTTATTTTTTTAAATTACTGAAATTAGTTTCATTCTGACATTTAGTTAACTCATTCAATAAATTAGTCTCTCCTTTTATCAAAGCTCTTTTTTATGTTCATTTATAACCAAATCTTCGCTATTTATCAATTTGTAAGGCTTACCTAAAACTTACACTATTTTAAAGCATACTTGCGTCTAATCTAAGTTTTCCATCTTTACCGTCATATAATTCAACTCTTATGTTATTTTTTATCCCGATAAGTTTTTCATCTTCTGAAACAAAAATACTATCATATTCAGTAAAGAGATAATTTGCAATTTTTTTGTTGATATATTTATCCAAATCTTCTACCTTATCACTTAGTTTTCCTTCACTCGTAACTATCAGATTACTTTCTATTTCATCTACAAACTCTCTAGTCTTATCTAATAAATCCTTGCTTAAGATAGTCGCATCGTCTAAAGCCCAAGTTAACAAACTGACTAAATCTTCAGTGTTTTTAATTAATATTTCCATTTTCCTTTGATTTAGGATGGTCAGTAAAACTTACAGCCATCGTATAATTTACAGAACAAATGTACAACATTATTCTCTAATAAAAAACTTTTAATCCAAATATTTATTCGTTAATTATTTGTCCTCACAAATTAATTTATTCTGCAAAACACTATGTAGGTATGCAGGTTGTGAAACACTATAAATATTATTGCTATTAGAATAAAAAACCAACGCTTGAAAGGTAAATTGAAATAAAATGAGTCTGCAATAAGTCCTATACCAACTAACCACAACAATGGTGTATAAGCAGGAGCCATAAAGACTAATATGTTGCTACTTAAATGACTTTCGGGAAAACAAATCAAAAGAAGCCATGATAAAAAATATAGCAATATTCCTATCAGGTATAGGAGAAGTCCTTTTTTTTGAAGCGGTGTAGCTATGCGAAGTGGCATAAAAAGTATTAATGCAAAGATTATGGCACGAAAAATATTTTCCCCGTAGGTGATAAATTTCGGTATTTGACTTTGGAAAATTTCGGGCTGAAAAACTTCGGGTAATTTTGGAGTCAGAAATATATTCCAGACCAAAATCGGGATAGTCAGCAAAAAGCAGTTAAGCAAATATTTATAAAAAGGATACGATTTCATTATATCGTTTATTTCTTCTTCCAATACGGTTTAATCAATCTATTACGTTTGTGGCACAAAATTAATAGCACAATTGTGGCAATTAAACAAAACAGTGTTGCTTGAATTGAACCTTCGGGTCCAAATTCTCCACCGGTCAACCACTGTGCTCCTTGTATTTTTGTTGTCAGCAACGACTTCCCTACCGAGCCGCCCGAAACATTTGCTCCGAAAATCCCACCCTGCGTGAAGTTCCAAGCAAAATGTATTGCAATTGGAAACCACAAATTTCTTGTATAAATAAATGCTACTGCCAATAATAATCCGGCTTGAATTGCCAGACCTAATGCAGTTATTAATGAGCTGTTCGGATTGGCTAAATGCAACGCCCCAAATATTAATGCAGAAATTAATAATGCCAAATAACTTCCTAATTTTTCTTCAATTATTCTGAATAAAACCCCTCTGATAATAATTTCCTCAAAAATTGCAGATGAAAATGCCATTATAAATGCAGGAACGAGAAACAGAAAACTATTTACCGAAACAACTGTAAATCCGCCTTTTAAATAAATTACCAAGATTGTCAGCGATTGTAAAACCACGCCTAACAAAAGACCAACAACCAAACTCTTACCCATGCCTTTTGTCGATAATTCAGTAATTTTTCTTTTCTCGTAAAATTTAAAAAGATAATAGTATGCGATAAGAGCCAAAACTGCCGAAATTACTACAGTAATTACTTCGTTTAATTCTTCCGACATTGAAATTGATTTGAAAAGCTCGCTAAATAATAACAGTGAACCTGCATATACACTTAGTACTACAACTATTCCGACTATAATTCTTGTTAAAGGAAAGTGTAAAAACTTATGTCCGAAACTTCTTTTTTTCATTGTTTAATTCTGATTGGTTATTGTTTTTTTATTTTAATTGAAGTCGCACTTTGGCTGTTTATCTACGTTTTTATGGCTTGTTTCCGATATTCTAATTCTAAATTCATCGATTAAAACTTTACTGTTACCGTTATTCCAGATGTACGCTTTTAATGTACAGTTTGAAGCCGTATTTTTATACTGTAAATGATTTAGAATATGACTCCATTTGTTACGGTCTATGAGCTGTGCATCAATTGAAATTCCTTCCCAAACTGTATTTTTTCCATCGCAATCTATTGACATTATTAAGGAAACATCTTTCGTTTTTTTATAATTGCTCGTCTTAACCCAAAAATCGGCTTCTATTCTTATGTTTTCGGCATTTATGCTATCTAATGGCAAAGTAAATGTGCCGGAAAACGCTCGGGGTTTCAGATGAAAAGAATTTTCTCCTTCAAAAGCATCTTTCGAAATCAAATCGTCGTTTGTTTCGCTCCAATACTCTTTTTGGTACTCTTCAAAGCTGTTTGCAGACTGAAATATAGTACTGTCGGAAACATTTCCAACACAAAAGAAATTATTGATAACATCAGGTTTATCAAAGTTGTACGTTTCCCAAGTTATGTTGATGTTTTTCTTTAAAATATTTTCATTAGATGCTTTAAACATAATTTCTTTAACCGTTAATGCCTTGTCGGAATTAAATACGTAAGGATTAATCCATAAGCCATCGCTAGCATTTTTCGGAACGATACGGTATTTGTGTATGGAATTATCGTCAAGCTTTAGATAAATCCAAAACTGCTCATCTTTGTACAAAAAACTTTTAATTCTTTGCAGAAAACTTTTATTAAAACTCATTTTAGCTCTTAGTAGCTGTCCGTCGTTCAATGTTGGCACATTTTGCCATTCCGACCAAGTTGACTTTTCTTCAATAGCAGATGTGTTTACTGTTGGATTCAAAGCATCGCCCCTTTTACGAACAATAAGAAATCTATCGTCGGAATACCAATATTCGTAAGTTTTTAATATTTCTATGATTGTCTGCGGCTCGTCGTTAAGCAGATATCTGCTATCAATACTCGAATACTGCCCGCCATTTACATTTTCTGCACCAAGTTTTTCAATAATCAAATATTCGGGAGCATTTTCACTCGAAAAATGTAAGGCATTTTGTTTATCTAACCAAGAAGTATAAGAAGCGTAACTATTAATTACAACTCGTGGCTGCCAGTTTAAATTGTTAGCAGGAATGACTGAATAATCCCATGGGTAAACATCAACGGTAGAGTTTCCTATTGAGTCTAAGATATTATTCGGCAATTTATTAACCGATATCTCTTCTTGCGATATTTTTTCCGATTCCTTTTTTAAATCATTAAAATTGCTAACAAACTGAATAAAGTTGTTTGCTCGAAAAATTTCATACTGATACGGCTTATAATTGACTGAATACGTGCAAATTATTAAAAACAGAATATTTGCAAATAAAATAATCGACAGATTAATAAAAGTCTTTTTCTTGTAATACAATAGAAAAATGACTGAGCAAATAAGGAAATAGACGTAAAAATCTTTCGCATGGTAAATATCCTGACGAGCCATTCCGTGTTTCCACGAAGCAAACAAGCTCAAACCAATCAATATTGCATAAAAACCGAATTTCCTTGTTCTGTTAAATAATATCAATAACAGCGGTGTTAAGATTAACAAGCCAACGACTAACCAATTGTTATACGGATAAAAAGCTGCCGCAGAAGAGTTGTCTTGCACCAAATGAAGCATGCCCCAAATGTATTTGAAGAAACCCTTAAAAGTGCCGTACATAACAAGCCAGAACAGTAATATCAGTCCCAACGGTGTCAGACAGTCGAATAGAAAAGTTTTAATATTTTTATCACGATAAAGATTGTAAGCTATGAAAGAAACAAACAACACACCCGACATAATGGCAACGTACGCCTTGACGTAAAAAGCAAATGCCGTTAAGAAATAAGCAATGTATCGTAATTTTCTTTTTTTACGCGGATAGGCGTTGCAATACAGCAGAATAAGGTTTGCCAAAATAAGCTGATTGAACCCTGCAATAATTGAAATAAAGTACGCAACAGCAAAGCTAAGCAGCCACTTTGTTTGCTCCGATTTTTTTGATAGAAGTAATATCAGGTTGTAGAAAAGCAGTAGTTTAAGAACAGAATCAACAATGGTTGATAGTAGAATGTTTTCCGGCAACGGATACATGAAAAAAGCTAAAGAACCGTGCGGAAAAACAATGTGTTTTCCTAAGGTTAAGCCATTTTTAAACAAATAATTAAAAACCCAAGACAGTGGTGGGTCAATTCCGACAGAATACACCCATACAGGATTTGGAAAGGTGCAAATAATCAACAAAAAGCCGACTAAAATGAATTTCAAAAATTCTTTTATCATATTTTTATCGACTGATTTTTTCATGTGTAGGTCTGACTGGTTTTTAATTTGCTGGGAATTATACATCTAAGTTGTCTTATTTTTTTCAGTAATCTTACCATCCGAAGCAGTTGTCAAGTATTCCTTGACAACTGAATTCTCGTTTAATTCTCCTTCGGTGAAAGTATTCTTTATATGTAAACTTATATTTTGTTTAGTGGTTTGAAACAACTCTACCATAGACGCTTGAGTAAGCCACACGGTTTCATCTTCCAAACGAACCTGAATTTTCAACTTACCGTCCTCGGTTTGATATAGTAAAATTTCACTATTTGATTTTTCGGGTAACATTTTTTAATTAATATTTGCGTTTATAGATACAAATCTACAAAATTTGTAAGTATAGAACTTGTAAAAATAAAACATTTTCACTTCACACACTTAAAAATCAATATTGAGCAATGATTTCTTAACTTCTTCATTTCTGCTATCAAATTGACACCCGCACTAAAGATGCAATTCATATACAAACGACTCCACCACTTACGTGCTGTAATCACATCGTCATAGTGTTTGGTAATTTTAGAATAAGCTCAATTTTGTTTCGTTTTTTTATTCATTCTTTAATAATTTTATTCTTCCTACTTAGGTGGCCGAATGCCGAAAGCGTACCGAAACGCCAACTCCTAAGTCAAAACTCTGAACTCAAAACTTCAGTCTTTCGTCTTCCTCTTCGGATACCAACCCTTGCGAACTCGCTCGCGTTGCTCGAACATCTCACGAATGCCCCAAAAAGACGAAAAGGCAAACACACCTAACAATATCGACAAAACCTGATTAGCTACAAACAAAGAACCGGCTATACCTGCCAGACCCATTACAAGAAACACCCACCAAAATTTCACACCAAAATAATACTCGGCTTTAATTACAAGCGGATGAAACAGCCCAATAATAAGAAACGAGCATATACCCACAATTATACCAGAAAAATTTAGTTCTAACATAGTTTTATATTTTATCTATTACGGCTATTGAACAAGGTATTTTCCCATCGGCTGTAATAAACTTTACATCGGTATAACTTGCTTCAGAGAAAAACTGTTCGTACGATGCAAAGGTAAATTTGTTTTGAAATCCCGCACCCATTTTGCCATAGATACGAGTAATTTTCTCTTGTTTGCTTGTAACGATATAAGTCGGCACAATGATTTTCCCACCCTGACGGCAGACACGCTCCAACTCACCTAAAGCACTTTGTGGCTGCTCAAGTAAATGAATAACGTTACCTGCAACAACTTTGTCAAATGTGTCGTCTTCAAAATCCAAAGCCGTTATGTCAGCCGTTCTGAAATCTATGTTTGTAAGGTGTCGGCACTTTTTTTCTGTTCGTTGCATCATCTTTGTCGAGAAATCCGTCGCTATCAGCTTTTTGCATTGTGGTGCAATAACTTTTGTGAGCATGCCTGTTCCGCATGCACACTCTAAAACGGTGTCAGTCGGCTCAATAAGTCGTGTAATCTCCTCGCATAATAACCTATGTGTTTTTGCATTTATAACATTCACAAAAATATCATATACACAGGCAACACGATTCCAAAATAGTGCATTTTTGTTCATCTTTTTATGTTTTAAACTTTATTTTATACTTAAGTCTCTCGACTTCTAACCTTGATATCATATTCTTTAGCACGCCCCAGCATCAATAAATGTCCGCCTAACATCCATATATTACCTATGCTAAAGGCGCCGACCATTATAGCGTTTATTATCGCATAGTTACCGAAAACGCCAATAATGCTGACAAGCAACGTTCCAACCAACATAGAAAAAACCCAACACCAACGCGGATAAGGACTAAAACCTCCTGCTACGACTCTTACATGTGCATAAACCACTGTTATCCAACATATTAAAAGAAGCGTATAAAGAGGCAAAAGGAAATAAGATGTTAATTTTATGGAAGTTGCCAAAGCTGTCTCGGGACTAACCGCCGTCATATACTTATAAAAAAGAGCAGACTCAACGGAAGACATGTGTACACCGGCACCACCAAAAGCTAAAAATCCCAAAATTCCTATTAAGTACGACCTAGCATATTTCTGTGAATAAGGCTTGAGAAGTTTATAAATCCCAAAATGACCGACACAAGCGATAGGAACACCAATCAACCCTAAAAGTGACGACCAGAACATTCTTTTGTCAGATACTGTAAGATGCTGTGAGACTTGTTGCTCTATTCCTGATAAACTCATATCTTTAACGCCCCAACCCATAAGAAAATCACCTACAAGGATAATAATTGCACCTACAATGCCTATTTTCAGTAAGAGTCTTACTCTATTCCAATCTATATTTTCCTGAATTTTAAATTTGCCCTTCACAATTCCTTTTAACTTTTGCACTTTTTTCAACTAATTTACTCTATTGAACAGATTAGGTTTACTCTTGTTGCTCTCGATTAAAACTAACATTTGGCAAACCGAACAAGATTCTTAGTAATCCATGAATAAGTGCAATGGGAAAACATAAAGGTCCAACTACAATCATTACTAATTCATAAAACAACGAACTGTTTTTGTATGGTTTTCCGTGAAGTCTGGAAAGAAATGCGCTGAGAGGAATTCCGAATATGTTCCCTGATAACATGACCTGACATGCCGAAAGAATAACACGTGCTTCTTTTTTTCCATATTCTTCGACAATAGCATCGTAAGTGTTTTTTTCGGGAAATCCTCGTGAATCGGCAAAGTGCTGAGCAAACATTATTGCTTTTGCTTCTTCAGGCTTAATAAAATTAGTTTCTCCGTTCAAAAAACTGGCTATTTCCTCATTGCTCATGCCTTGTTGCAGAGCCATTTTTGTATGTTGATAAGAGCATGCAGCACAACCGTTTACTTCGGTTACAGCCAATTGCAAACGTTCAACAAAATGAGAATCAACTAATTTACTTTTTTTATTTCCAATAAGAATTGATATTGCTTTTGGAACAAAAACGAGTGAACGATAATATTCGTACAAATTAAATTTTCGTTTATAGCTACCTTTTTGGGTTACCGATTCTGATAATTTTTTATTCATATGTTTATTTTTATAAATTTTAACTTGTGATTTGGTTTAAGACAACTTTGGAAAATACCGCCTCAAACAATTGCACAAAATTAAAACTCTATTTTTATTTATGCAAACATATATCTATATTTTTATATACGAGCATATTGGCATCCTTTAATAATCAACAACTAATGGCTTCCGTCTTCGGACTCCCTACTTCTGTCTCCCCACCATCTCCGCATAATATCCACCTTTACTTATCAGCTCCGCAGGCGAACCCTATTCGGCGACCGTGCCATCTTTCAATACAACTATCTTGTGAGCATTGGCAACCGTTCGCATACGGTGAGCGATGATAAGCACGGTTTTATTTTTTATCAGTTCCGATTTTGTCATTTTTAATTCATCTTATACCCCAATTTCTCCACGCAATCTTTGATCTTTTCTTTGGAGCAGTTACCATCCACTTGTAGCGTCTGCGCCTCTACATTAGCGACAACACTTTTCACCCCTCCTAGTTGCAGGACTGCCTTTTCCACATTGCTTTTGCAGTGATTGCAACGCATTCCCTCAATGGAATAAGTGTGGGTATTTGGCGTATCCACTGATTTTTCTTTTTTTCTCATATACTTCAAAACAAAAGCATTAATAATAAGCCCTGTCAGCACAATGGCGGAGGCAATTTTTAGCAATGACGTGGATTTACATCCGCCGTAGCAGCTATGCGTGTATTCGCCGAGTTTTGCCGTAAACCAGCTTGCGGGTAGAAGGTAATCGATTATTATGCCGAAAGTTAGCGCACCAACAATCACTGAAAGAATGTAAATTAGAAGCGTTTTATTGCCCATCACACTTTTTACAACCGTCATGGTGCCCATGTTGGTGGCGGGTCCGGCGAGCAGTAGCACCATGCCTGCACCGGGCGAAATGCCTTTCAGCATGAGTGCAACAACTATGGGTATTACCCCTGTGGAGCAAAGGTACATGGGCATGGCAAAAGCGAACATTAGCAACATGTTGAGTATGGGACGTTTCGATAGGGATACGAACAGGTCGCTTGGCACAAGCGTAGTTATGAGCGCAGCGATTACTAAACCCAGTAGCAACCACTTGCCAATGTCCTGTATCATGGTTACGTAGCCGTACTTCAACGCCTCAATCATTCTGTTCTTGGGACCGGCACTCTGTATTGCACAGCAGCTGTCGTTTGCAGATGCAAGCGGTTTGTCGTCTTTCGACTTGATGCGGTTTGCCATGGCGCCACCAAAGAGTGCCGTAACCAGCGCCGCCACAGGTCTGACAATAGCAAATGGCAAACCCAACATGCCATAAGTAGCCATAATGGAATCGACGCCGGTTTGCGGGGTAGCAACCAGAAATGAGATGGTGGCTCCACGCGATGCACCCTCCTTGCGCAACGACATGGCGGTGGGTATTACCCCGCAGCTACACAACGGGAGTGGGATACCAAATAATGCCGCCATTAATACCGACTTGAAATTATTCTCTGCTAAATACCTAGTATAGATACGTTTAGGCACATAGGCGTGCAACAACCCTGCGAAGAAAAAACCAAGCAGTAGGTACGGAGCCATCTCGTATATCAGGTTCAAAAAAGATAGTATTTTATCCATTTGAGTTTTTTTTGAACAGCATGTTGCAATTATCCAAACACTTACTATTGAATTATTTTATAATCACTTTTTTTGCAATATGCTTAGCATCAGCGCTTATTCTTACAAAATACAAACCTTTAGGCATGTCGTTACAGTCAACTTTTTTCGCTATTTCGCCAGCAGTCATATATTCGTTAGCGATGGCTTTTACTTTGTTTCCTAGTACGTCAAATAAGTCAATGCTAACCATTTGGCTTTTTTCAAGTTGGATACTTACATTAAAATAGTTTGTTGCCGGGTTAGGATATATTGATACATTTTTAGCAGAAGCTACCTCATTTGTAGCAGTATTAAAATTCAGCTCTAAATACGGTCTTTTAGTTTGATCATCAGCTTCTTTCGAATACATTTTTGCAAACTTAGTTCCATTTTCAGCAATAATAACAAGTCCGTTATTTGTAATATCGTTTTCCATCCATTTGTCAACAAGTTGCGAAATATCAATTTGATACCAACCTATTTCTGATGTAAATGTTGTAGATCCATAAACTTCTTCGTAATGTGAAATATTAGTGTTAGTAGGCCAGCTTCCCTCATCCCATTCTTCGTTAATAGCATAAACTGAGCATGGAGTGGGGCTACCGTCAGGTGCATGGAAAAATTGGTATAAATTCAGAGTTGCCGATTCTAATGACTCGTTAGTAAAGCTAGACAAATCGAATTTAATTAATGTTTGATGATAGTTCTGCATTGGCGACCAATTTGCAATCCACAGTTGAGTGTTAGATGGAAACATTGACGAGTTTCCGGCGTTTGTTGTCATATCATCGCATGGATACGCGATACTTTGAGCATTAATAGTTAAGGTGCTAATAATTAGCATTGAAATAAGAGTTAATGTTTTTTTCATTTTGAGAAATTTTAATTTGTTAATATTAATTTGATTATTATTTAAAAAGTCACTTTAATACCGGCGTTTATGCTTCTACCGGGTCTTTGCATCCAGTAGAACTGATAATGTTCTCGGTATAATTTGTTGAATAGGTTTGTAACCGATGCTGTTGCGTGTAGGTATTTGTTTATTCTCCACGAAGCAGTTGCGTCTACAACAACGAACTCGTTGGTAGGAATTTCGCCAACAGCAATTTTTGAATGTTTTGCATTATATCGACCTGCTAATGCTACTGATAGCTTGTTGCTGAGGATATAATACTTGGTTTGTAAGTTAGCTTGAAACGGCGGAATGTTTGATAATCTGTATCCGTTCTCTTGTTCTCCAACCACATACGACGCATTTCCATTTATTATTAATTTTGGTATAGGTTTGTACATAAACGTTACTTCGCAGCCGTACAGATAGGCGTGTTTGTTTTTAAACTGACCGCTTGTGTGAAGCGAGTCCCATTCAAGTATAATCATGTCGGATATGTTATTAAAAAACAAATCTGCTGAGAAGTCAAACTTGTCCGAATGCTTGGTTTTTATTCCTAAGTCAAAGTTAAGACTATGCTCTGGTTTCAAATCGGCGTTGCATATATTGCTTCCGGCTGGTGTCATGGTTGTTACAAATAGTTCTTTTGTAGAAGGCGACCTAAATGCTTGTCCCATATTAAAAGTTATACTAATATCGTTTATAGGTTTATAAACTAATCCCAAGTTTCCGCTAAATGCCTTATCCTTTTTTGTTTTTGTTGTATATTCATTTAAAGAGTAGTCGTACGGCGGACCTTCAAACGTTCTCTTTATCGTAAGGTTTGCCAATGTTTTAAATGCGTTCCATCGTGCTCCGCCGTTTACAATTAACTTGTCGGATACGTTATAGTTAAACTGTGCAAACAAGCCGGCGCTGCGTTGATAAGAATTATGAATAACAGTATCTTTTGAGCCCTCATAAAGCATTTCGCCAATAAAAAAGTTAGGATTACTTGGGTCATAGGCGAACGCACGTAAGTTTTCGTCAATATGAATACCATCGCGCTGGTAAAAATCGAAGCCAATGTATAAATTTAACTTAGATACGGGTAGCAGCTTAAATGTGTGCTGAAACACATAATCGTGATTATACAGGTTCTTCCTATTATTTAAAACTCTTCCGTATATTATAGGTCTGTAGTTAAATATTCTGGCTGTGATTTGGTGTTTTAAAGCTGAGGCTTCTATAGCCATTTGTGGTAGCCATGATGCTATATTATTCCATTTGTAAGATATTCCGACTTTATGGTAGTAGTCTTTTGGATGCAGAGCGTTCAGAGAATCGGAAAATCCGGGCTTACCAATTGAATCGGCGAGACTAATTGAGCCATTAAGTTGTACAGAATGGTTTTGAGATATTTGCCATAATATTTTACTTGTAATCGACTTTTCGGAGAAGTTGGTTCCTTTAACTATCTCTTTATTAGCATCTTTGTACGAATTTGCGTTTCTTTTTCCGAATGTGAAATGAATGAAAACTTTGTCTTTAATTTTTGTGTTTAACAACAGATTTGCATTATACCCATTGCTAGCCGATTGATAGTTGCTACTAAATACACCACCGACGTACTGGTTTGACAGTGGTTCCATGTAGTCTTGAGTAATTATATTTATTACCCCTCCAATTGCGTCGGGTCCGTAAAGTGTAGAGTATGGTCCACGCAGAATTTCAACACTTTTAATATTCAAAGGATTAACAAATGAACCCGGAGGACCTGTATTCATTTCAATGCTTGTTCTATGTCCATCAACCAAAACCACAACACGCTTGTATGCCAATCCTCGTATGGCGCTTGCACGATGATAGCCTTGCCCTATAAGCGAAATAGCCGGCTGATATTTTGTTATTTCAGGTAAATTTTGCGAACCACTTTGAAATACATCTTCTTTTGATATTATTGACACTGGTGTAGTTTGGTCGAATAATGTAAGCTGATTTTTAGTTGTACTTATTGTAACCTCGCTCAGGTTGTAAACACTTGGTTTTAGATAGATTTGTAAGTTTTTAGAATTGCTCTTAGAAACAGAAATTTCTGTATTGCTGTACCCTATGCACGAAAACACTAATGTTACTTCTTCTTTTTGGATGTTATTCAAAGTAAAATGACCATTGTTATCAGTAAGTGTCCCGATTTGAGTGTTTTTTAGTAATACAGAAACATTTCCTATTGGTTTGCCGTTTTCATAATCTGTAACAATACCGTTTATATCGTAAGCGTATAGCGTAAAAGATGGCGTTATTATTAGCAGGAATAATGTTAAGAAAACAGAATTAAATAATTTTGTCATGTTATTTCGTTTATTGTGTTAATACTTTTTTAGTGTTACTTATTGTTACTTTGCCTCTCTACCATTTTCGCAAACTCCCCTTTTTGCTCCATCAAATCAGTCGGCTTACCCTGTTCGACAACAGTGCCATCTTTCAACACAACTATCTTGTGAGCATTAGCAACGGTACGCATACGGTGAGCGATGATAAGCACGGTTTTATTTTTTATCAGTTCCGAAATTCCGGCTTGAATTTTGGTTTCGTTTTCCACGTCAAGGCTTGCGGTGGCTTCGTCTAACAGCACGATAGGTGTATCTTTGAGCAATGCACGAGCAATAGAAATACGCTGACGTTCGCCACCCGAAAGTGTTTCGCCGTTTTCGCCCAAAAGTGTATCGTAGCCATTTGGTAATCGTTCGATAAATTCCTCACACTGAGCTAAACGAGCCACCCGCCTTATATCCTCGTCTGACGCATCTTTGCGCCCGATACGGATATTTTCGGCAACAGACGCATTAAACAGCACCACATCTTGAAATACCACCGAGTAGTTTTTAAGCAGAGCTTCCGGGTCAATCTGCGAAATATCTTCTCCGCCGAGCGTTATCGTGCCTTTATCAATATCCCAAAACCTTGCTGCAAGTTTTACCGATGTACTTTTCCCACCACCCGAAGGTCCGACCAAAGCTGTAACTTCGCCCTGACGAGCAGTAAACGACACGTTGCGAAGGACCTGTTTATTTTCTTCGTATGCAAACGATACTTTATCGAAAACAATATCGTAATTTTTTACCGAGTATTCTGTTTTTCCTTCCTGCACAGGCATCTGCTCCATTTCACGCATACGGTCTAAACGCACATCCAAATAGCTGAGAATAGCCATATTGTTAAGCACTTCGTTTATAGGATTGTAAAAAATGCCCGAAATAAGTAAAAACACCAAATAAGTTATCAATGAAACGCTGCCCGTTGCCAAGAGATAAGCTCCCGCTATGATTACCGTAGGCAATCCCAATTTCAGCAAAATATACGAGATGTTCAGCAAAATGCCTGATGCAAATTCGGTTTTCATCAAACTCTTTTCGTAGCCTTTGATTTGAGTTTCAAATCCGCTCATATAAGCAACTTCGCCATTGTACGACTTTATCTCTTGCACGTTTTCGATAGCTGCCTGAATACTTTCGCTTACACCGCGTTTAACGTGATAGTTTTCGACAAATGTTTTCTTCATCAATCGTCTCGAAATCAGCACAAACAACAAGGCAATCGGAACTACCCAAAGCAACGCCAAAGCTAACTGCCATTGATAAAAGAATAGTCCAACACCCACTAATGTTATGCTGATAAATGATGCAAACAGTTGTGGTACAGCGTGCGAAAATATCTGCTCTAAAGCACTGTTATCTTCCATAATCGTATTGGTAAGGTCAGAAAGATTTTTCTCGCCAAAAAACGCCAGCGGCAGTTTGCGCAGTTTTTCCGCAAGACCTATTCTCCGTTTTGCACTCTCTTTATATACATTGATATAGGTACTTTTGTATTGAAAATAGGTAACAAGATAGATTACCAACAGAAAAGCCAATCCCAAAAGAGCGTAAAACCAAAATCCGTGCGGCTTACCGCTCGTAGCAAGGTATTCCATCAGGAAAATAAACATAAACATAGCCGGTAACATCAGCACGATGTTTTGTAGCGTAGATAAAACTACTCCGCTTATAAACGAAGTTGCACCTTCCGGCGAGAGAGCAAATCGTTTTTGAAAATATTTATTGAGTGACATAATTTATAAATTTTTTAGTCGGAAGACCGAAGTCGGAAGTCCGAAGGGTTTGTATTAAGATTTATTACTAATTTTGTAAAAAATTAATTGATTATGAAGTTTAAATTTGAAAAACTCACTATTTGGCAAAAGGCTATGACCTTTGGCGAGGAAATCCATCATCTTGCTTGTTCGTTTCCGCGAGAGGAACTGTTTAATCTTTCTTCTCAGATTAAACGTGCAGCCGACAGTATCGCTTTGAACATATCCGAAGGTGCTATTGGACAGACAAATCCAGAATTTCAAAGATTTATGAGCTATGCAATTCGTTCTATGGCAGAAGTTGTTACCTGTCTTCACAAGGCTAAACTTCGAGAATATATGACTGATGAAATGTTTGAACATCTTTATAATGAGTCTTTTAATTTGATGAATATGATGATTGCCTTTAAAAAGAGCATTAAGTAGTTGGAAGTCGGAAGTCGGAAGTCGGAAGACCGAAGTCCGAGGGTCTTATACTTCCGACTCCCGACTCCTGACTTCGGACTTCTCAAAACGTCCACGCAACTGCCTTTTGATACTCATCCCACATAGAGCTGTATATTCCATTTTTAGCAATTAATTCCGAATGAGTGCCTTGTTCGGCAATTTTGCCTTTATCTATTACCAAAATTTTATCCGCATCCTGTACAGTAGTCAGACGGTGTGCAATCATCAGCACGGTTTTTCCTTTCATCAACTCACTCAAGGCTTGTTGAATAAGGTGTTCATTCTCAGGGTCGGCAAAAGCGGTGGCTTCGTCTAACACCACGATAGGCGCATCTTTTAGAAATGCCCGTGCCAACACAATTCGTTGTTGCTCGCCACCGGAAAGATAAGTGCCGTCCACACCGATTTTGGTGAGCAATCCATTAGGCAGGCGATTGATAATTTCACGACTTTGCGACAGGTCAATAGCTCGTTTAATTTCGGCAGGCGATGAATCAGGCTTGCCGTAAGTGATATTTTCTAAAATCGTAGTCTTAAACAGTTTACTGTTTTGAAACACGAACGACACGTTCTCCATCAACTCTTCTTTGGCGATATCTCTTACATCTTCGCCACCGATTTTAACGCAACCTTCCGCCACGTCCCAGAAACGTGGGATAAGTCGAGCAATGGTGGTCTTTCCCCCGCCCGATTGTCCCACCAAAGCATAGGTGCTGCCTTGCGGAATATGAAACGATACACCGTCCACGGCAAAGATGGTAGCTTCGGGATAAGAAAATCGCACGTTATCAAATTCGATATCGTGTTTTTTAATGGATTGCGTTTGAGCTGCTTCGGGTAGTGGTGGCGTTGAAGTGATATTCTCGATACGCGTCAGTGCTTCGCCCGCCAAAAACAGGTTGTTTTGCAAGTACATTATTTTCATAACATTAGCACCGATAATTGGCGTAATAAGCAGATAAAACAATAAGTCGCTTACAACTACCGATAACTCGCCACCCCGCCCAATAAGCAAGACAGCAAGAGGAATGAGAAAAAAGGCGAAGCCGTTGATTACAGCGGTGTAAATACTCATTGGGTTACGCCACGTGAGCGTGTAAGGGATTACCAAATCTCGATAACGGATAATACTGTCGTAAAATCTGCGAAAAGAGAAAACCGTTTGTTGAAACACTTTTACCACCGGAATTCCCCGCACATATTCCACCGCTTCGGCACTCATCTGTTCCTGTGCGGTAAGATAATCTTTCATAAAATGATTGCTTTCAGAGTCCATCATATATCTCATAATCACAACTGTAATTCCGATAGGAATTAAACAAGCTACGCCCATTCGCCAATCGAAAACGAAAAGCAATACAAATACCAACACAGGCGAAACGATGCTTGCCGCCAAATCAGGCAGTATATGTGCCAAGAAGGTGTGCGTGTTTCCTGCATCGTCGTCGATGATTTTGCGTATTCGCCCGCTCGCCTTGCTGTCGAAAAAGCCTAACGGCATACGCAGCAATCGATTGACAGCTGTTGTTCGCAGGTTGCACTCTACCCGAAACGCTGCCAAGTGCGACAACATCAGTACCACGAAGTAAAGTAAAACACTGAATACTGCCGCGGCAAATGCCCACCAAGCATATTGATTCACAGCAGTACCTTCCGGTGAACCGTCGCTAAGTATAAGCGTACGAACGATAAACCAGACTAAAACTGCTGGCACTAAGGCTAACAGCCCATTAAGAGCCGATAGCACCAACGATATGGGAAGCAGGATTTTTCGCTTCCCCATATAGATTTTAAAACGTTTTAATGTATTCATGTTTATTCAGTTTGAAGTCGGAAGTCCGAAGTTGGAAGTCCGACTGCTATTTGTTATTTATTCTTTTTTTTGAATCTCTATTTCATATTCTTATGTTCATCTTTTATTTTTCTCATTCAAACCTCTAAACTTCGGTCTTCAGTCTTCCGACTTCTGACTTCATTCAAACTCCATTCTGTTTATCGACATCTTCATCATTTTATCGCCAATCCTTGCAAACAAACGATGCGAAAAACGAATACCTGGACTTTTCATATCATAATAACCCAACATATAGCCCTTTGAGGTAACCTTTATTTTCTTTGACCAATTCAATTCCTTTTTGGGATTATTCACGTAAAATAAACCCTCTACATCGCTAATGCCCATATTTTTTATAGCTTTCGACATCATCAGCTTTAAACCGAGTTTTCCAACACTATCGAACACCAAACAACCTTTCGGATACCTTTTCGAAAGTTCTAATACTAAGGACTTTACTTCGCTTCTTCTAAAATAATGAAACACGCCGGCTGCGAAGAAAATAATTCCGTTAGAACCGTCAACTTCTTCCATCCACGAATAATCTTTTAAATCGCAAGCAACACTTTTTTCTCTCTCCTGTTCAATAATCAATTGTTTGCGAACCGATATAACATCGGGGAAATCGACATTTACGATATGACAAAGTCCGTTGTCGCAGGCTTTGCCTGTATCGTCCAATCCGCAGCCAAGATTTACAATCGTTGCTTTTGGATGCTTTTTTAAATACTCTTTAATCTCCCACATTATATCTAATTGCCGCATTGCTGCTTCGAGAGAACCAAATTCATACAAAAACGATTTGTTCTTTTTCTCTAGCTCTGAAAAATCGTAGTCAAGCCTATCACATAATCTCTTTGCATAAATATCGGTATAAAGTTCAGGGAATTTTTCGGAACACATTTTTCGTCCATATAGTGGGATTATTAAAGTTTCCTGAACACTGTTTTTTGCTATGTGTATTTTTTCTGATGCCATATAAAACTAATTTTTGATATTAATTTTCCATTTTGGTTAGAAGTCGGAAGTACAAAATGTTTCCTACTTCGGTCTTCTACCAAAATACCTCGCTGTTCTCTTCTTATATTCAAGATAGCCTTGCCCATAAGCCTCCTCGCAATATCGTTCTTCGCCGAGAATAATGCCGTGTGTTGCGAGTATAAACGGAACAGCTAAAATTAGTAGCCAAAGCGATGCCGATGCAATGCATGCGGCTACCACGCCAACGGTAAAAAAGAAATACATCGGGTTGCGAGAGTGACGATATATACCACGTCTTACAGGTTTGTCTCGCGGTGTTTTCACATAGGCATGAAAAGCAGCGATCATTCCAGCCATTGCAAAAGCAAACAGTAAGCATCCTACTAAAAACCAAGCAGTACCTACTTTTAGTGGAATAAATAGCGATAATATCAGTATTGTCCATTGTAAAATAGTGCTTATAGTGGCGTAACGCTTGTCTTTCGGTGTGTACCACGAAGTATCCACAGCTCGCTTACCACCTTCTTTAAATAAAAACATATACACAAATTGTATCAATACAAGTGTAAAAAGTGGTATCCAAGCGTTTAGCCAACCGAGTTTGAAAGTGGTGTAAAATTGTAGTTCGTTCATAATTCTTATTATTTTATTGTTTAAAGTTTGAAGACCAAAGTCACAAGTCAGAAGTTGACTTCTTAGTTATGTATTTATCATATACAGAATCAAGTAGCAGCTAATTGAATATTAGCTTGCTACTTGTCTACTCAATTTTATTCAAAAAAGTGTATAAAATAGAGATTACCTTCGGTTGTTAGCACATGTTTAACCTCTTTTGTTTGAGGATTATATGAAAAAGCTCCCGATATTTCATCTCCGAATGATGCAAAGATGGCTTCACCTCTGTACATTTCTATTAGAACGCTATACCCATCCGTTAGTGGTAAGCCTTCAATCTTTTCAATAGTTTTAGCATTTAGGTCAATTTCAACTGCCATTGCATTCTTTGCAGTATATGGGTTTGTTCCGTTAAACTCCATAATACATACGTAAGCCACTAATTTTCCATTGCCAATATATTTACTACTGTATATTGCGGCAGGCTTGTAACACACTTCCCTTCCATTATCCTCGTGTTCTGTTCCTTTTATATCTGTTTCGGAAATATCCCACGATTTTGATGCATCAATATCATCTGAACCTGAAGGAATACAAACAAAACCGTTCTTTTTATATTCGGGATTGTATCCGAAATATCCAGCACATGCAATCCAAATATCGTTTGTTTCAGTGGTAAAAATCATATCTTTAAGGTAAGGACGAGTTGGAAAACATAATCCACTTGATGTTTCAGTGGTTACTTTAAGCACTTCGTCGGTTTGGGTGTCGATAACTGCAATATCCACTTGTCGATGATCTGCGTGTGGCATCCAACTCTCGTCTAATTGGTTCAGTGGTAGATAATATTTCCCGTTACGAATAATTCCGTATGAAGGATCGGCACTTGCATCGGAGTGAGCGTATTGTTTCAGGTCTATTTCACCTATTTTAGTCATAGTTGTGGGATTGATAACCCAAACTCTACCCAAGGCGTACAATGGAATGTAAGCTTTTTCTTCATTTACTCTGGTCATGTTGACGGGAAATGAGTTTGATATGATTTGCAATTCACTCTCATCTTTTAAACCTGCTTCCGAACGTGCATATTTAACGATACTCTGTGTGCTTGATGTGCCAAATTCAGGAAATACAAACACATCATTGTCATACACTACTATCATGCTACTAAATCCCACCTGAATACCTTTCGTGTTATTAATGCTCCCCGACAAAACGGGTATTTGTTGCAGGTAGGAAGAACCGCTTGCTCCATCCGGATTTTTTACAACTGTTTCAATCAGAATATTTCCCGCTCCGCCTAATAGCTGTTCTTCGGGAATAGGATCTTTTTTACACGATACCGAAACGGTTATCATTACGCTAAGGGCTATAAGTTGCCAACTTTTAAAAATTCTGTTCATTTTCTTTTTATTTAAATTTATTTATAATTATTGTTGAAGTCGGAAGACCGAAGTCGGAAGAAATCAGTGGTTCAAAATGCTTCGGTCTTCGTACTTCGGTCTATCTAAAAACGTATCTTAATTTCACACCTAAGTTTCTTCCAGGCAATGGTCGATTGAACTCCGAAAGGATTTTGGCATTAGTTATGTTGTTTATTTTGCCTGATAAAAAGAGCCGTTGGTTCATAAAACTATGCTCAAAACCTATATCGAATGCAAGACTTCGTGGTAAACGACGTTTAGAGTTTTCAGTCAACTCAAAATCATAGAAATACTCTTCCACGAATGCCATATCGGCAAAGACACGTGTATTTTGCTCTTTTCCACCGAAAAGGTTTTCTTTATGAAATTCCAATCCTGCATTTGCCATAAAGTAAGGGATGTTTGGCATTCGTTTGTTTTTCGTTGGGTTTGGAATGCTGCTGTTTTCTTCGTATTGGCGCACATCTCGCAAATCCTGAAAGGTAACGTTGCCATATCCGTACAGAAATGAAAAAATATCGGCTTTAGCTTCAAATTCTACTCCAAGTGTACGCATCTCGCCAAAATTTTGGTATTGTGCTCCGAGCATTCCTTTTACAAAGCGTATCATATCGTTCAAGTGCATATAAAAGCCGCTTACTTCCAACTGTAAGTTACTGCTTTGTTTTCCTGTTAAATCGTACAGTAGTCCGACATTTACGCTTCTATTTCGTTCTGGCATAAGCCGTTCAGACGGAGCGATAGAATAACCATCTCCTAAAAGTTCCGTTTCAGAAGGAATGCGTACGTCGTAACCTGCCGAGAGTTTTCCCAACAAATCGGGCGTAAATCGATAACGAAGTGCGTCGCTGACACCGAAATTGCTTTTGTTTAAATTAATATCTTCGGGAGGTGAAGAAACATAAAAATTTTGATGTTTTGTTTGCATCGTGTACAAATAATATCTAACTGTAAGCGAATTGAGAAACTTGTCGTTATCGGTTCTAAAATTGTGAGTTATTCCACCTACCCAACTTACCATATTAGAATTAAAGTCGATTTTCTTTCCCAAACTAATCTCTTTAAGCGTATCTGAAGGATATCCGTTGGCAAGCGTGAAAAACGAATTGATACTTAGTGAGTGTTTTTTGTTTATTGTATATTCTAAGTTGAATTTATTTACTGCCACAATTTTCTTATTGTTTGAGAATGATGGGAATCTGTTACCTAACTCTCCTCCGTAGAGCGAAATGGTAGGGTAAGCTACACCGTCCCAGTCGTACCATGCTTTAGCAGTATCAACAAGTTGGTATTGTGTATAACCTGCTGAAGTGCTTACATCCAAATCCAGTCCTTCGATCAAGAAATCATCTTTCTTCAAAATATTATTTAACAAGTAAACTCTTGAAGAGATATTAGCTTCCCTAATATCTGTTTCAATACCCTGTATTTGTCGATAGATATTAATGAATGCCGGTTCTATTTCCACCTCGTCAAACCACCATTTGCGGGCTTTAATACTTCCTCCGGTGAGTATTTTTTTGAATTTATCGTGATTTCGTTTTATTTTCAACCCTTTGATATAGGGCGATTCCATTGTGTAATCGTTGTCGGCGTACGTATATCCACCACCTATACCTAATACAATTCCTTGCTCTATAAAGTTTCTTTTTATAACCGTTTGTAATTCGTTGGTATTGAACGATGCATGCTTATAACTTATATCGGCGTAGCGTTCAGGATATTCTCTCATAACGATATTTACCGCTCCACCCATTGCAGAGGCACCGAACTTTGCAGGAACCACACCTTTATATACTTCAATACGATCAATCATATCTATTGGAATATCGTTTAAATCAACAAAGTCTGAATAGTCGCTGATGGGTGTTTCATCAATAAAAAAACCTATTCTTTTGCCTTCCAATCCACGCAGCGAAATCCGAGAAGCACTTCCCACACCACCAGACGAACGAATAGTAATA
>JAQVEX010000043.1 GCA_028697555.1 Lentimicrobiaceae bacterium
GAGTGGTTTGGCACCTCGATGTCGGCTCGTCACATCCTGGGGCTGGAGAAGGTCCCAAGGGTTCGGCTGTTCGCCGATTAAAGTGGCACGCGAGCTGGGTTCAGAACGTCGCGAGACAGTTCGGTCTCTATCTGTTGTGGGCGTTGGAAATTTGAGGGCAGCTGACTCTAGTACGAGAGGACCGAGTCGGACACACCGCTGATGTACCTGTTGTGACGCCAGTCGCACCGCAGGGTAGTTACGTGTGGATGAGATAAGCGCTGAAAGCATCTAAGTGCGAAGCTTAGCCCAAGATGAGATTTCCTTTAAGGGTCGTTGTAGATGACGACGTTGATAGGCTGCAGGTGTAAAGTCAGTAATGGCAAAGCCGAGCAGTACTAATTACCCGTAAACTTTCTGTTATAATCAGGTTTTTCCTTATCATGCCGTATTTTCTTTCAGTCAATAGTCAATTTTTAGATTAAGATATTTAAAATTTTGGTGACTATAGCTACGGGGTCCACTTCTTCCCATTCCGAACAGAGTCGTTAAGCCCGTACACGCAGATGGTACTGGATAAAACCGGGAGAGTATGTAGTCGCCTTTTTTCTTTAATATAACACCTTGTATCAAGGTCTGAATATAATACCGAAAAGTGCTCAAAAAATTTTGAGCACTTTTTTTTTGACCTGCCCACTCCTACTCTACACTGCCTTGTTAATTAATTTTTTATTTACTTATAATGATTTTATTCGATATTATTGTAAATTTGCAACAAATGTGCAATATATGAACAAATCACTTATCCAAATACAAATAAACCGACTATACTTTAGTAAGGATGTTAGCATGAACAACACTGTACTCCTTAAAGAAGTTGATGGAGACAGATATATTTCGATAGTTATAGGAACATTTGAAGCCAACTTTATTAAACTTTATATCAGCAAAAACGATATCTCTAGACCTCTGATTTACCAACTGTTTATGAACTACTTAGAAGTAACCGACAGTGAAGTTGAACATGCCGTTATAAATAGACTCGAAGAAGGAATATTTAAGGCTAACATATATTTTGTAAGTAATGGCGAAACAATTATGTTAGACTCAAGGGCTTCTGATGCAATAATAATGTGTTTACTATCGAAAAGCTCCTTGTATGTTACCGAAGAAGTTATGTTAGAAGCCGGTTTTAATCTCAATGAGGAAAAATCGGATGAAGATTTTGATGGTGATAACGAATACAATTTTATCAATGCCTTAAATAACGTAGATAGTGTTGACAACATGTCCATTTCCGATTTGGAATTTTTATTAGAACAGACTATTGAAGACGAAAACTACGAATTGGCAGCTAAAATTAGAGATATAATTGAAAAGAAAAAAAGCAATTAACATAAATATAAGTATATGAAAATAAAAATCAGGTTAATAATAATGAACGTTCTCCAATACGCAATATGGGGAGCATGGTTGATTTCGTTAGGTGGCTACTTGGGTGGGAAACTGAATTATACAGGAGTACAAATAGGTAGCTTTTTTGCAACAATGGGTATAGCCTCCTTAGTAATGCCTGCAATAATGGGTATTATAGCCGACAGATGGGTCAATGCCGAAAAGGTTCTAGCAATATCTCACTTAATAAGTGGAACATTTATGTTTGTTGCTGCAGGACAAACCGAGTACCACATGCTATACACATTTATTTTATTGGCAGTTCTGTTCTACATGCCCACAATAGCATTATCAAATTCGGCAGCTTACAACGCACTTGCAAAGCATAATATGGACCCTATAAAACACTTCCCACCGGTGCGTATATTCGGTACAATAGGATTTATTGTTTCGATGATTTTAGTTGATTTAATAATAATAGATGGGGTTGCACTTTCTAAATCTGCGAACCAACTATATTTTTCGGCTATAATTTCATTTGCATTAGGATTGTACTCGTTCACTTTGCCTAGATGCGACATCAATAAAAATCCTGATAAAAGTTCGCTCGTCGATATGTTAGGTTTACGAGCTTTTACTCTTTTTAAAGAAAAAAGGATGGCAGTATTCTTTGTTTTCTCTATGCTTTTAGGAGTTGCCTTACAAATTACAAATGCTTTTGCAAACCTGTACTTAACCGATTATTTTGGAAACATGCCACAATATGCCAATAGTTTTGGTGTTAGACACGCAAATATTTTGATTTCAATATCTCAAATGTCGGAAACACTATGCATACTGCTTATTCCTTTCTTTTTAAGACGATACGGAATTAAAAACGTTATGCTAATGAGTATGATTGCATGGGTACTGCGTTTTGCCTTGCTTGGAACAGGAAATCCGGGCGACGGAGTTTGGATGTTGATTCTATCTATGATAATTTACGGTTTTGCATTCGATTTCTTCAATATATCCGGCTCTTTGTATGTCGAAACAGAAACATCGCCGTCAATACGCTCAAGTGCGCAAGGAGTATTTATGATAATGACCAACGGTTTTGGAGCCCTTATAGGTTCTTACGCAGCAGGAAAAGTTGTTGACGTAGTTGGTTGGCCCAATTCATGGTTTGTATTTGCCGCCTACGCTTTAGTTGTGTTTTTCTTGTTCTGGATTTTATTTGATTATAAACACGAACCCGAAAAAATTTCAAAATCATTATAATAAATTATTACAACTCAATAAATGAAACAATATTTAGAATTATTAGACACTATATTAAAAAAAGGAGTTGAAAAGCCTGACCGAACAAATACAGGTATAAAAAGTATTTTCGGTTACCAAATGCGTTTCGACTTAAACGAAGGTTTTCCGCTACTGACAACCAAAAAAACGCATCTTCGTTCTATAATTCACGAATTATTATGGTTTTTGAAAGGCGATACAAATATCAAATACTTAAAAGACAACAAAGTAACTATTTGGGACGAATGGGCTGACGATAACGGAGATTTAGGTCCTATATACGGACACCAATGGCGTAGTTGGGACAAGCATGATGGCGGATTTGTAGATCAAATTTCGGAAGTAGTAGAAAATATTAAAAAAGAGCCATATTCGCGTAGGCATATTGTAAGTGCATGGAATGTAGGCGTTCTTGATAAAATGGCTTTACCTCCTTGTCATATATTGTTTCAGTTTTATGTAGCCGAAGGAAGACTGTCGTGTCAACTGTATCAACGCAGTGCCGATGTTTTTTTAGGCGTACCTTTTAATATTGCGTCGTACTCACTTTTAACCATGATGATAGCACAGGTTACTAATTTAAAGTTGGGCGATTTCGTTCACACATTAGGCGATGCGCATTTGTATTCCAATCATATTGAACAGGCTAAAATTCAACTTGCTAGAGAACCTAGACCTCTTCCAACAATGAAAATCAATAAAGATGTAAAAAATATTTTTGATTTTAAGTACGAAGATTTTACTATCGAGAATTACGACCCGCATCCTCACATTAAAGCAGAAGTAGCAGTATAATTATTATGAAAAACAATATACCAATTTCAATTATAGTCGCCATAGCAAAAAATTATGCTATCGGTAAGGACAACAAGCTGCTATGGCATATTTCTGCCGATTTGAAAAGATTTAAAAAATTAACCACCGGCAATACTATAATCATGGGCAGAAAAACTTATTTGTCGCTACCCAGAAAGCCTTTGCCTGATAGGAAGAATATTGTACTAACCAGAAGCAAAAATTTTGAAGCCGAAGGTTGCGTGGTTGTAAATAATATTGAGCAGGTTTTTGAAAATTTGAGTCCTAACAATGAAAATTTTGTAATAGGAGGCGAATCGGTTTATAGACTTTTTATGCCTTACGCTAACAAATTATATCTGACAGTGGTTGACAGAGAATACGAAGCCGACACGTTTTTCCCTAAAATTAATTTCGACGAATGGAACATAATTGATGAAGAACATCTTATTGCTAACGATGATTTACACTATAAAAACGTCACTTTATTGAGAAAACAGTAAAACATGTGGGATAGCTACATTAAAGGTTTTATAACGTATCTGAAAATTGAGCGTTCGCTCTCAGCTAATACTATTGCGGCGTACAATAGAGATATTACTAAGTTTGCCATATACTGCAGGGATAATAAGTCTGAAAACAGCAAACCCACGGAAATAGAGACCAAAGACATTGAGAGTTTTATTATGTCAATAAACAATGAAAACATCTCACCTAAATCGCAGATGAGGATTATATCGGGTATTAGGGCTTTTTACAAATATTTGATTATAGAAGGAGTTATAGAAAACGACCCTACAAGTTTGATTGACAGTCCGAAATTAGGCACTCGCCTACCCGACTTCCTAACTATAAATGAAGTGGAAAGGCTTATAGGTGCTATAGATTTGTCGCATCCGCAAGGCGAAAGAAATAAGGCTATTATTGAAATTTTGTACGGCTGCGGTCTGCGTGTTTCCGAACTGATAAATTTAAAAATCAGCAACCTGTTTTTGAAAGAAGAATTTATTAAAATAGTAGGTAAAGGGAACAAAGAACGTCTTGTTCCCATTGGGAATAAAGCAATAAGGCAGTTGAACACTTATATTTTTGATGTTAGAACGCATGTAGAAATCCAGAGAGGATACGAAGACTACGTTTTTTTGAACAGAAGAGGAAAGAAACTCACACGTAACATGATAAATATTATTATTAACGACTTATTGCCGCTGGCTGGGATTAAAAAAAATGTTAGTCCGCATACATTGCGACACTCTTTTGCTACACATTTAGTTGAAGGAGGAGCCGATTTAAGGGCAGTACAAGAAATGTTGGGACACAAAAGCATAACGACTACCGAGATTTACACTCACTTGAACAAAGAATTTTTGCGAGATAACATAATTTCACATCATCCATTTTACAGAGATAAAAACCTTAATAACAGCAAGTTATAACAAGCGGCACTTCTGCAAAGCCGATTATTTCGGCAATTTTGAAAAAATATTGAGATTAATAATTGTTATTTTGCAAAATAATAGTATCTTTGCAATCTCTTTGAAAAAATGATGATTCGCTAGCTCAGCAGGTAGAGCACATCCCTTTTAAGGATGGGGTCCTGAGTTCGAACCTCAGGCGGATCACTACTTGGGCATGTTCTATATTTATTTTTTTGTTTTAACTGTTTAATACTGTTGAAATTAAAACAATTATTAAACTGTCGCATTTGAACAAATTAATAAAACTTTTACTAATTTGTTTACACTCGGTTTACATGTATTAATTTTTGTTTACAGGTATAAACATTTAAAAACAATAATAAATATGAGCATTACAATTAACCACAAATTTGTGCTTAAGCACTACGACAACAACTATTCTGTTGTTTATTTACAATTAACACAATTTCGCAGAGTTTTAAGACGTAGTACAGGCGTTAAAATTCCTACTTTAGCTTTTGATAAACAAAAACAAAGGATTAAAACGGGTTATAAAGAGCTGGCAAAATTTAATATTTTGTTAGATAACATTAATATTAAAACAAACAAGTTTATACTAAATGCTAATATAAACGAACAAAGTGTTGAGTTAGAACAAATTTTTGATTTTGTATTTAATAATAAAAAAGCCGATAAAAACATTTATTACAAAGACTTTGTTACTGATTACATTAATGCACACAAAAACACTTATAAAGATAGTGTTATAAAAATGTGGCGATGTAAACTAAATGTATTACTACAGTATAAGCCAAATTTACAGTTAAAAGATATTACAAGTAACTTTTTAGATGACTACTATAATTACCTTTTAAATGAAACAAATAATGGTAAATATTCGGCAAATACACATTTAAAAATACTACGTAAATTTACAAATATAGCATTTAAAAGAGGTCTGATTGATAAGTATGCCTTTGACAATTTTAAAATACCAACGGCACATGGCACCAGAACTTTTTTAACCTCAAACGAAATAAAACAAATTGAGCAATTTAGATTAACAACAAACAATAAACAAATAAAAAATGTTTGTACATATTTTCTATTCTCTTGTTTTACAGGTTTAAGATTTTCAGATATTTATAACTTACATTTTAGCAATATAATTGATGACTTAAACATTAAATATTTGAATATTACAATGGAAAAAACACAGGAAAAAATATTAATTCCTTTAAATAAAAAAGCACTTGATTTAATTGATTTTACAAAAACAAAAGACAAAGTTTTTGATGTGTTAAGCAACCAAAAAACAAATTCATATCTTAAAGTTGTAGCTGACTTTTGTAATATTGATAAAAATTTAACTTTTCACGTAGCCCGACACACATTTGCAACTCTCGGGCTAACTTTAGGTATTCCGATAGCTGTTATCTCTAAATTGTTAGGACATGCAAATATAAGCACTACGCAAATTTACGCAAAAATTACAAACACATTAAAAGTACAGGAAATTGCAAAATTTGACACAATTTAGCGTCTTTTAATAGCTATTAAAGACAGCAATACGCTGTAAATTCCTGCAACAATTAAAGCAACCAATAAAGTATTTGGTTGTTTTTTTTCGTTTTGATTTGTAACATATCTTGTACGATATTCAGGTACAGGTACTCTTATTGTGTCGGGTTCTTGTTTTAAACTTAATTTTAATCGGTTCGCATCTAATATTAACGAACCTTTTATTCTTTCGTCTCTGATTATAAAAGTATCCTGGACAAATAATAAATCTGGATATTCGGGTATTTTAAAACTATTAATAATAAAAGTTGTATCTAACCATATACCCGAAGTTATTATTTTTTTTTCATGAAAAACTGTGTCGTTATATGTAAGGTATGAATGTCGATGTAATAAGCGGGTAAGGCGTTTTTGTGGTGTGCATGACGTTAAAAAAACAATAATAATTGCAAATATTATTGTTTTATATTTTTTCGCAAAGTACATAACTGCTTCTTTAAAGTGTCAATTTCTGCTTGTAACTCCTCTTGCCTTTTGTGTAAAATTTCGTTTTCAGATTTTATGGCTAAATACTTGTTATTTAGTTCTATCCATTCGTCTTTGTAAAATTGTACAACACTTTTAGTAGTAACTAATTTTTCCTGTTTACTCTTATACTTAATTGTAAAAAAAGACGACAAGCCCCCGCCTACAAAAAAACTAACTAACGATAATATTACTTCCTGCCAAAATTCCATAAAATTATATTAAAAATTTTTATTCAATATATTTTTTTTATATCCCATATGATTAACTTCATTTGCAATGCAAAAAACTCTATCATTACTATTATTAAAAAAACAAGTCTCTAACACTTCAATTTCAAATTTTTTTACATTATTTACAATTTTCTCTGTTATTATATATTCATCATTTCTTTTTAATAATATACCATTTACAAATACACTAATTGAACTCATATTTATACTGGTATTTGGGGCATAGTACCTACCAAACTCATAAACATACCTATCAGGTATTTCTGTCTTTCTTATAGCAATTCCAATATCTACTTCTCTTAGTAAAAAGCTTTCGTTACTATAATATAAGGAATTTTTTAACACATATTTAGATAAATCTGGTGGTGGTGGTGGTGGTGGTGGTGGTGGTGCTTCTCTCAATTCCCCTAATATTTTATCAAACTCAACCATAGTTAAAATCGCTTTTTTAAATAATTTAATTTAATTACATCATTAGGAATATTCCATTCATAATTGTAAGATAAAATACCATTTGGATATTCTATTATAGTTTCTTTTACATTGCAATTATAATATACCTCCTCATCATACTCATATTCGTATTTTGGAATTTCAATAATCTTAACAATCGCCCATTTGTCTAATTGAAAATTATAAAAACCCAAAAAACAGATATTTACTTCCTTTTGCAAATTATCGTCCCAAAAGTTCTCTACTTCTAATACTCTATCTGCATTCTTTTTAATAAAAGACAAATTTTCAAAATTTAAATCTAACATTTTACTTCAAATTTTTAATTAAAAAATATAGGGCAATTGCTATAATTACACTATATAGTATTATGTTTACCGTTCGCATAACTTTTTTTTTTCGTCTAAAGTTTTTAAATTGTATTTGTTAATAATATTTATTAGCTTATTGGCATAATTGGCATCGGTTGCATAGCCTGCTTGCTGTAATGCTCGGGCTTGGGCTTCGGGTGTTTGGGCTTGGCGGACTATTCGATAACGGCTTAATGTAAGTAATAAATGGTTATGGTCCCGCACGCTATCGGTTTGGCTTTTGTAATTACGAAATGGCTCGTTGTATGTGCCTGTTGTACCATTTACGTTTTCTTTGGTGTCGGCGTAAATTATGCTACCGTCCCAAAATGGTGTTTTCTTGCCTCTACCCTTTATTCCGAATAAATTATTGCCAACAATGCTACGACCATATCCTGTTTCTAAACACAATTGTGCGAATTTTACAGAAGGAAACAAAGGCGTTCCAATTGTTGCTTCGATAATTACTTCGCCGTAGTTGTCAATTAAATTTTTCATTTAAAACTTTTTCATTAATTTGTTAAGGAACAATAGTAAAGCGACAACAATAAACACTTTAATTAGAAAGCTCGTGGTGCTTACTTTGTCGAGTTCGATTGTTACCGATGCTCCTATTTTGTTTGTGTTTTCCATGTTATTATTAAGCGTTAATAGTTGGTAAATTCATTAATTGGAATACTCCTACAGGGTAACCAATTCTAGCGTTTATAACTGCCTGATATGTCTTTTCTCCAAATTTTCCGTCAACCACTAATTTAGCTCCGTGTTGAGTATTTAACATAGTTTGCAAGTCTATTACTAATTGTCCTTGCATGCCTTTGGTCAAAGGAAATGTTGCAGGTATCCATCCGGGATCTGTTATTGCTACAGGCGGTTTAGTTGGGTTGTTAGTTGTATTAGTGTTGTTTGTTGTTTGCGTTTTTTTCTTTTTAACAAAAAAATAGACAACTACTGCCACAACTGCAAGTGAAATAATTATTAAAAATATTTTATCTTTTTTCATTTTATTTAATTTTTACGTTTAAAATGGGCATTCAAGTATAACAAGTTCTTTTTCGTAATTTTCTACAATCAACTTTTCAGCCGGTTGCAAAAATGAGCTGTATTTTATTTCATTGTCTCGTGGGCGATATTTAATTATAAGCGCTCGTTCTAATGCTTGTGCTTGTTTTGCCGTATTGGTTAAGACTATTCTAACAGTATAATTTTTACTATTCATCCTGTCGTTGTAGCTAATAACTTGTTGTTGTTTGTGCGACCACTTTTGGAAATGGCGATACATTGTTTTATACAAGTTATATGTACTATGCCCGATGTAAACCACTTTATTATTTTCTTTTATCAAATAGACACCTTTTTTATTCTGTGTATCTTTAAAAGTGGTTTTCCCCGACTTATTATAAGGTTTGTAATATTTATACTTTTTAAGTTTCATCTTACTTTTTTAAAACAATAATTGCAATAATTACTAATAACATTAAAAAGCCAATTTTAGCAATATTGCCGAGCATTCCCTTAGTGCGTTCGGCTCTTGCCTTTTCTAATTCCGCTTGGGCTTTTATTACCTCTGCCTCACTCTTGGCTTGTGCCTCTTGCAATCGTGCCTCTGCCTCAGCTAAATTCTTTTTTCTGCGACCGTCCCACAAAAAAGAACCTGTAAAAAAATCAAATACCTCGCTGTTTGAAGTATTATTTTGCGGTTCGTATATTTCTATTACGTTTTTATTCATAACTTTAAAATCTAAATGTCATATTTTTTGAAACAAATAACTCGTTTAATTTTGCAATCTGTTTTTTATTCATGTGTTCGTGTACAGTTTCAACTAAATTTCTACGCTTAAAATTTAAAAACCAACCAAAGCCCCAGTCGGGTGTGTCAAGTGGTGTTCCGTATTCAATTATTAACTGTTTCATGTCATCATCAGTTTGTAACTGTGCAAAAACTGCATAAATTGAATTGAAATTATTTATAATTCCAAAAGTTAAGTTGTCTAAAAAATTAAAACTCTTGTCTAATTGGTCTGCTAATGTTTTATATTTTTCAGGTGGATAGGTTAAATTAGTTTTGTTTACATTTTCAGAAGTAAAACCAAAATCATCAACTTCCTGCTGTTTTTTCTTTTCGTCGGCTGTGTTTCGTTTACCTATAAACTTTCCATACCTATTTCCAAAAAAATAAAACAAAAGCACTAAAGCAATTATAAATATGTATTTATTCCAATCTTTCATTTTTTACTAATACTAAATTTGTTCTTACCGGACACATAACCTGTATAAAAAGCAAAAACAATTAAAACAAATGCAACTATGTATATAATGTATTCCGTTTTCATTTCTATTTCTTTTTAAATCTCATTAAAACAATTACAGTTATAAGTATTAGTACAACTGCAATTGATATGTAAATGATTAACTTTTTATTGTTTTCTTGACGCTGTTGTTCCTTAGCCATTTCAAGATGTGCATAATAGGTAGCCTCTTTTTGTCGTGCTTTTTGCCCAATGTTACTCTTTTGAATAACTGCCCCACCAATGCTACCAACGGCACCGATTATTGCAGCGACTAAAATTGGAGCTATATTACTTTTGTTGTCTTGTGGCACATCTAAAGTAATTACTTTATTCGGATGTCTGTACAAATTTTGATTTGTCAAAAAAGTAATTTTTTGCGACAAGTCACGCGGATTTCTTACTTCAATAGAATTTGCAAACTTTTGCACGGCATAACCATTAGCAAGGAATTCGGATTTTGTGTCTAACCTAAGGTGTCCCTGTTCGTGCCATAACACAAAATCTTTTTCATTTTCGTTCAAATATTGCCAAATATCATTGTTTATAGCCAAAGTATTATCATCATGGTCAACTTGGGCAATATAGTCTGCATTATTCACAAATTTAACGTCACTAAACATTTACTTAATTTTAATTGTATTTTGTACATCATCTTTTTTATATGCAGGATTTGGGTCGACTTCGATTGTATTACCCAAAATTGGCTTACCTTTTACAGCATATTCTAACCTGTCGGCACTCTGGTCAACTTGAATAGTATTATTGTTTATAGTATTATTGTTCGGCGACGGTGCGTCTGTCCTTGTATTGCCAGCTGTCGGTGTATCATTAGCCGATTGGAAATTTGTTGTATCTACAGGTTTTGGCGGATAATACGGTCTCGGTGTCGGCTTAACATAATAATTGTTATTAATTATTGGCGGTTGTGAAATTGGTACTTCATTGTTTTTGCGTTTTTTTCGCCAAAAATAAAACAACAAAACTGCAATTGTTATAATAAGAATAAGGTTTAAATTATTGTTACTTTCCATAATATTAATATTTTCTAACAACAACAATAATTATTATCGCAATAATTACTAATGCTGCTATGATTAAAATGTTTCTGTTTTGTTTCTCCTTGTTAAGACGTTCATAATAATCACGCTGATATTGCCAATTGCTCATATCTCGTGCCGAACGTGCTTGTTGCCATGCCCCAAATGCTCCAATACCGGTATTTAAAAGAGTTGTTACATTACCGAGTACCCTATCAAATTTTGTAGTATCTGATGCAGTCTCCTGTGCAGGTTCACCACTTTTATAGGTATTTATTGGATTGGTGTTATCGCTTACATTTACATTGTCATTTAAAGTAACTAAATTTGAAACATTTGTATTGTTTACAATTATTTCGGAAAGTTTGTAAGCAAAACTATTCCCCTCTTTTTGGTATGCTCGATAACACATTTCGAGCAAAGTTTCATTACCTAAATTTATAATATTTAACTGCCTCAATAATTCGGACACTTCAAAATTATTTGCCTCTAATATTTGATTAAAATTTTCTAAATTTTCCATTTTGATTTTTATTAAAAAAAGGCTACACTTTAATAATAATCAACGTGTAGCCTTTAAATTCCAAACACAAAAAATTATTAACTAAATTACATTTAACACTATGTTGCTATACGTTAAAATATAAATGTTAACCTGATTTCTCTACCAGCGCCCAAGTTGAATTGTAAAAGGGTACTGAAATCAAGGTTCATTGCACCATTGCCCTGTTCAAAATTAATTTCAATTTTGTTAGTCTGGTTTTGGTATGTGCTAAAAAAATCATTTAAACTAAAGGATTGAATAGCATTACCGGACAAAGGTGTATAATTTACCATTTCGATACTTTGAGTAAACACGTCGCTATGGTTTGCCATAACTATTAGCTTACGTACTTTTTTACCTTGTTTTTGTAAGTATGCTTGAAATTGCTCGATTGAAAAACGAGTATTATCCGATTTGGATGTCAACTTATCGGCAGCACCATATGGGTCTTGAGTTGTATCCCAAGTCCTTAGCGGTTCAACGAAAAAGCCTGCGGTTTCAAGAGCTTTTTTTGTATTTGTAGAAATGTCGTAAGGCATTTCAAAAATACCGTTTAAAATTCCGATTTTTTTAGCGGTTGTAGTATTGTTACAAACCATTAAGGTAAATCTTTCCCCGATTGCGTTTTGAATATTATTCATGATTTTAAGATTTTTATTTTTCTAATTAATTTTATTTTTCTTTAATATTAATGTTGAGTTTTTAATTGCCAAATGGCTGCGTTTCTCAATGCTGTAGCTACTTCAATACCATTTTGTAAAGCATCACTTCTTACCTTATTAAACCATGTGGCATCGTTGCGTATAATTCGCATTTCCTTTGTTATCATTGCTTCGGTAATAGGTTGACCACTTGCAGTTGTACCTAAATCATTAACGGGTGTAGTGGCAGTGGCTGTTTGTGCGGTTGCGGTTTGAGGTTTAAAAAAAACAAAATACGCAACTATTAAACCGACTACAATTAAAATAATTAATGTTTTATTTTTCATTTTATTAAATTTTTATTCGTTGGTTTTTGTTCCGGTTGTTGCGTTCGGAGTAATTAAATTAGTGGTACTTGTAGTTTTTGTTTTTGCTAAACCAAAAAAATCTCCACGTCCCCAATATGCGTCATAAACAAAAACTATTATAAGCACTACACTTATAAGTGATAACCACATAAATATTTTCCCCTGTGGCGGTTTTGGTACTAAATCATCTATTTTCATTTCAAAAATTTTTAATTAATGTTTTAATTTTACATTTACAGGCAACAAAAATACAAAGCATAACAAGTTGATTATTAGATAATAACAGATAGTAACAAATAATAATAGATAATAACAAATAATAATAGTTATTAATAAATATTAGCATTGGATAAAATAAAAACCCCGCATAATGCGGGGTAAAAACAATAACAAATAGTAATATATAAGGAGGGATTAACCTAATTCGTTTCTAATTTCCTCAACCTGTCGAGGCGTTAAAACTCTATTCTTGCGTGGTAACAAATGTGGCAAAAATTCTTTTAACCACTTGCGGAACGTGGTATATGAAACACCATACACTTGTGCAAGCTGGCTATAAGTCATACTTTTGTATTTTTCTTTAGTTTCAGACATTACAACTTTTTAAATAACATTATATCTTCATTATAAGCATCTTTATTTACGCCTATTTTCATTTTTACCTTTTTAATACCATATAAACTATTCTTTAAATTTGCATTTTTTGCCAACCATTCCAACAATTCCACAATATCACTTTTATTAGATGTAAAGTAAAAAAAGTTTGTGTTTTTTAATATTGGCAAAATATCTAAATAATCTTTCAAAGTCCAATACTTCTCTGATAAATATGTTTTGTTGTCAGTCGATAAGTAAGGTGGGTCTATTAAAAAAACTACGTTTTTACGGTTTTTATACTTGTTATATAATTCTTTATAATCAGTTCTTACAATTGTAATACCATGCAAATAACCATTACAACTATAATCTTTTTGAACAATATTATTATACAAAGTTTTAGTTTTTAATTCGTCTAAACTTGTAACGTAATTAGCAGAAAACAACAAACTTGCACTTAATGTTATGTAATCGACAAAGCCCTTTTTATTATGTTTTTCTAAAACATTAATAATTTGCTTACGCTCCGAGTCCGTTATTTTCTTTTCATTTGGGTATTTATTTAAAATTTGTCGGCACTCATTTATAATTTTGTTTGTTTTATCAATGTTTTTTAATCGCTTAACAAAATTATCATAATCATTATAAACGACTACTGCATTGGGGTAAACTTGTTTAACAAAATGTGATAACAAACCAGAACCGCCGAACAAATCAACATAAATATTTTTCTCTGAAAAATTTTTTTTCAATATATTTTGAAAAATACGCTTGTAATTTCGCTTTTGCCCCTGAAATGGTAATGGACTTTGATTGTATATTTTAAACTGGGTGGATTTCATAATAATATTTGTTTTCTTTTGCTTTTTCGTTCACTATCTCTTGCACTCGTAGCCAATAATTTATATTATGTAAATATTGTTTTCTAATATTAAATGTTACAGCAGTTTTAAAAAGAATAATTTTACTTGCATAACTAAAGAATGCAGGCGGTATTCGGTCTGGTGAATGGGCAACTGCAACAATATCTAACATGTGTTGCCGTGAACGAACCAACAACTTTTCTAAATTAGTTGTTGTATTAGCACCAACAAACGCCCTAAAATCTTCAAAAACTAAAAGCCCATTATAATAATAATTAAAAACCGTATCAAGCACTTCGCCGGCTTGACTCTTTGTTGTTACTATTTTTCTGCAACCTTTATATTTTGCAACTCGTTCTTTAAATTGATAAGCAACTTCCGGCACATTAGCATATTCGGCACTATCTCCTACAATAATTAAAGCCCTACCCCCTCGCTTAAGTTCCTCTTTTATAATCTGGCGGACTAATGTAGTTTTACCACATCCGGGTTCTCCGATTACCAAAATGCGCTCAGTTAGACGTCCATTAGTTGCCATTTGTTTCGGTGTTAATTTCGTTTGCAGTTTCTTTTTCTTTTTCTTTCATCTGCTTTTCAAGTTCTGCTTGTCGTTGTTGAATTTGAGCCAGTTCATCAGCTTGTCGCTTTTGCTCTGCCTCAATTTTTTTCAATTTTCGGTCTGTTAATGCGGTTTTAATAGGTACTGCAAAAACTATAATTGTTAAAATAATAGCCGTTACTACAGGGTTGCTCTCTTTTAAATTATAATGTTCTGCAACTTTTGTGTATGCTTTTTCCAAATCCTTTTTTTGGTCAGCTCGTATTTTGTACCGTTCCGTTGGCTCTTGCCCAATAAAAGAACAAACAGAAGTAACTGCATTAGTTGCTAAATCGGCAAAACTTTTACCAACTTCTTGGGCAGTCTCTTTGCTCAGTTCCTCTGCCCTCTGTTCATTTTCTAATCTGGTTAGTTCATCATTAGGAATGCGGACGTCTTCAAAAGTTGGGCGGTCGTACTCAATTTTAGGGTTATCCATATCCCCGAGCATATCCTGAAGGCTTATTTCATTAGTATTAAAATTTTCAACCATTTGTCGCTTTATTTAGTAAATCATCAATAAATTGTGTTAAATTCTGCTTTTCGCCAAAAACCATATATTTACAGGTTTCAGAATTATATAAATATTTTTGAAAATAAATTACGCCGTCGTTCTCTACAAGTAAAATGTGTACCTTTTGCCCGTTATGATTTAAATTCTCTAATAAAAAAGCATTTAAAGAGTTGGCGATTTTTTCTGTACCAATAGAATTGATAAGTGTTTTTAATATTATTCCATTCATATTTTTAACGCATTAAATACCCATCTCGAATTGCTAAATACAAAGCAATTTCAGTTGATATATCTACATTTCTATCTTTCTTAACCTGTTTTTTGATAAGTTCCATTAACTTAAATTCATCATCGGACAATTCAAATAATACTTTACTTTTCAAAGTATTAGTATATGTTTCAGCATTAGTTGAACTTTCTTGTTTTAAATTTGAAATTTCATCAAGCAATAAAGAATTTTCATTTTTAAGGTCGATAACGGTTTCTGTTAACTCATTAATTTTGTCTTTGTCAGCTTGTATAGGAACTTCTTTTTCTTTAGGATTTTGATATAATTCTAAAAGTGCTGAAAGGAAATTATCGTGCGTTCGCTCATTCCTTAATTCGTCGTACAATTCACGAGTATCATCATATATTCGGATACTCATTGGTCGCATGTTTAATTTTTTATTTGTTTCACTCATAACTGATTGATTTTAATAATACTTTGCAAAGATACTTAAAGTTTTAGTTTAAACAAAAATTTTTGAAAAATATTTAAAAAAAATCCCGCATAGTGCGGGATTAACAACAAAATAAAAATAAATATAAGGACTAAAAAGATAAATCATCGTCCGCAGGCGGTTTAGTTAAATCATTTTTAATTGCGTTTTGTGCTTGTTGCTCCACATTGACGTCGGGAAAAGTCTCAACATCTACCTTTTCTTTAAAACTTGCAATCTCAACAAAATCAACTCGCATGCTCAAACTTGCCCTTTTTTCGCCGTTCCTGTCGGTGTACTCCGATACAAAAGGTACGCCCTCAAGGTAAACTTTTGTGCCTTGTTGCAAATATTCTGCTATTTTACAACTTTGGTCTCTGTTACGCCAATATGAGCATTGCACCCATAAAGTACGTTCTACCACTTCTTTGGTTTTGCTATCGGTATAATTTTGATTGATAGCAACCGAAAAACTAATAACTTTTGAGTCGTTGACGTTATTAATTATAGCGTCGTGTCCCAAATTTCCGAGTAATGTTAATTTAATCATAATTTGAATAATTTAAGTGTTAATGTATTTGTGTTTTGGTCCCGCATGTGCAGAACCAAATTTTTAATTTAAAATTCAGTAAATCGAGCCGTAGCGTCGGGCTGTTGATTATCAATTGCTCTTAAATGTACATCGCCATCGTACAAAAATTTAACAACTCTTTGATAAATTTCATCTATAACTTTTTTTACATCGTTTTTTTTACTCTCTGGCGTTGTTACACTATATTTTTTTTCCCATTCGGGCAATTTATCTCTTAAATGTCTGAAAAGTTTATACCGTCCTGCCCTATCCATTATAACTTCAATTGTTTCGTTTACATTTTCTCTTTTAATTCTACATGAATAAATATCTTTAATTAACCCATGTAATGTCATTTTAGCCATGTATAATCCCTCTGTCGGTTCTTCCTTAACAAACTCCAATTCCTCTAATTTAAACTTATTATAAGGCAATAATTCTAAATATTCACCTGTTTTTATGTTTTCAGCACCAAAAAAATAATGTGTACTATACTTTATAACACTAATCAAAAAATTTACGTCAGTTAATCTGTCAATAAAAAAGTTTTTTATACTATTTACAAACTCCCCTTTTAATCGCAATTCAAACCTGTAAATATTTTTTGATGTTTTATAGTAATGTTGTTCCGGTTGTTCTACTATAACTCCGTTTTTGTACCAAAATTCAACAATATATTGTTTTTTACTTTTGTCGATTTTATAATCGCAAAAACGAAATGTTATATTTATTTAAAACGAAATGTGTAAATAATTTTCCACGCACTTTTGTTTGCAAAGGTAAATAATTATAATAGATATTTATGGGGGTGCCCCACAAAACACCCAAAATTTCAATTTTTAAACACTATTTAATCGGCGTTTAAATAGCAATTAAAACAGTTCTAACTGCTTGGTAAATTGTGAGTCGTAATTAAAAGTTAGCACCTCTGTTTTTTCGCCACCGCCTGCGTTTTTATGCATCTTAATTTCCAGCATATTCCAGCCGTTCTTTTCTACATATTCTCGCAGGATATTGCTGGGATACGTACTTAAAAGGAACTTGCCTTGTATCTTCTCTATTGTGTTAAGCAGGTTCGTAAAATCTTCTAATGTGTATCCAGAATAATGCCCCATATCAGCTTGGTAGTAGGGCGGATCTAAGTAATGAAATGTTGTAGGTCTATCTGTGCTTTCGATGACTGATAGAGCATCGCGACAGAATATACTTGTACGCTCCAACCTCCTGGCATACATGTTGGTAAACGTCTGTTTACTCCACTGTACCTGTTTAGCTTTATTCTTGTCTATGCTCACGCTCCATCCATTCGTTAATATTGCGTAAATGGATTGTTTACTCAACATCCAAACCGCCCACGCACGCAGCACGTCGCTATGTTTTAGAGGTTCGTCATATATACCCCTTGCTAAGCGATGTTGATATTCCGAGTGTAATGTGCAATCTACTTCAGTTTTAAGCTCGTCAAATTTCAATTTCAAAGTTCTATAAAAATTTACCATCTCACCATTGATGTCATTGATAAATTCCACTTCTGCAGGTTTTTTTGCGAAAAACACAGCGCCGCCCCCGAAAAATGGTTCGTTGTACGCACGATGTGGCGGTATAAGGGGCAATATTATATCCACCATAAGCTGCTTTCCTCCCCAATAAGTTATGCATGTTTTCATGAGTTTTATGTTTAGTTCAGTTTTTATTTATAATTTTGCATCGTCTCACATTAATAAAAAGGTGCCACAACACCAAAGGCATAGCCTTCGTCTTGGTGTTGTGGCACCTTAACTCAGCTGAAGCGTGAGACCTTCAGCTGAGAGATGGGGGTTTTAAGTTATATATTAATTAAACCGCAAGGTCTATATCCGTTCTTTAGCGAAATGAGATGTGCTATCGTCCAACAAACATGTTCCGCATCTTTCTCTGTTGTGTATATACGTAAAGCTTGGAATCTCACTGGTGTGTCGATATACTTTGCTTTATTTCTATCCGTGTAGTATAAAAACGAGTTCTCATTCCAAAAACTTACATGTGTTGGATCTTGAAATGCACCCCTGCCATCTGTGCTAGGAACTTGGCAAAATAGAATACCTCCGGGTGCAAGCACTCTGTAAACTTCTTTCATTGTATGTATAGGATCTCTTAGATGTTCAAATATGTCGTATGCTCTTATGACACCAACAGAGCTATCGTCAAACGGGAAATCGTTATTTAGGTCAGTTATGATATCAGCATCGAGCAAGTCTACAGTTTCGTAGCCTTGTTTGGCGGAAAATCTACCACCCAATTCTATAAGTCTTAACCCGTTTCTTCTGGCTTGTGTTTCAGCTAAACTCTCTATATATTCGTCATAAATTCTATATACATTACACTGTATCTCGCTATTGTGCAATATATATGTGTTATCGCCGTGTATAAAATACTTATACAAACCCTCATCGATATGCTTAAATTTGCAAATTTGAAACAACTTACACATTAAATCCAAGTCGTCTAATACTCTCATTTCTTTGTTGTATCCACCGACTTGATAGTAGTAATTTCGTCTAAACGCCCTTAGGTGATTTGGTGCAAACCATATTCGGCTTACTGATTCCGCTGTAGGCGGAAAGCTAATATGTTCTTCCCATTCTTTATCGTATGGGCGATATTTCCAACCAAATTCCTCAGAAAAGTGATCTTCTTTTTTGTGTATTGTATTGGAATAAACAAACCCTATTTCGTCGCTTTCGTTAAATGCATCAACGACTTTTTCTATAGCTGTAGGTTCGAGTGTGTCGTCGTGATCTAATTCTAATAGTATTTCACCGCAACAATGCTCTACTGCTATTGACTTTAAAGCTCCGACGTAAGGAGGTGTGCCTACTGGAGCAGTATAAAACTTAACTCTATCGTCGCAAATAGGTGGAGCCTCTGCTCCGTTATTAAGCAAAATAACCCATTCGAAATTTTTATACGTTTGACTTAACAAAGACTCATAAGCTCTTATTAAGTATATAGGGTTGTGAGATGGTGTAAAAACAGATACTAACATTTATTTATTTGTTTATTTGTTTATTTGTTTATTTGTTTATTTGTTTATTTATTTACTTTATTAAACAGTGTAATACTCTAAATAACTTGGCGCTGTAATGGTAGTGCCATTAGACCCAATGGCTTTAGCTAACACTCTAAAAGTATCTCCAAAATCATTACACAGTAGGTCTATCTCCATGAATGCGGACTGTGAATTAGATGTTTTTGCGTGAATAATAGTGTCTTGATTAAATCCTATATGTTGTTTATGTATTACGGAAGAACCTGTATTAGCCCCATAGCTACTTGTAATATAACCTATAAGGTAGGGACGACTACCACCTGAATTCTGAAATCTTAACACAACACCTTGTCCACCACTTCCATTTATGACTGTTAATCTAATTCTGATATGATATATATGATTGTTATTACAACCAAATAGGCTTAAACTGTTAATCGTTGTGTAACCTGTGCTAGAAATCAGTATGCTTTGGTTTAATAGTAGTAAACCTACCCCTCCACTACCCGCAGCCCCCTGGTACCCTTGGTTACCCTGAGGTCCCGAAGTTCCTGTTGTGCCTTGGTGCCCTTGACTACCTTGGTTTCCTTGATTTCCTTGCGGACCTATTGAGCCTGATAGTCCTTGAAAACCCATAGCACCTTGGTATCCTTGATACCCCTGATTGCCTTGTGGACCTTGTGCACCCACACCCGAAGCTCCTGTGGTTCCTTGGTGCCCTTGGTTACCTTGTGGACCTTGTGAACCTATACCCGAAGCACCGGTAGCACCTTGATACCCTTGGTTACCTTGATATCCTTGGTTGCCCTGATTACCTTGTGCACCAGTAGCACCAGTAGCTCCCTGTTTGCCTTGTGGACCTTGAGCGCCTATAGAACCTTGATGTCCTTGGTTACCTTGATTTCCTTGTGCACCTTGAGCGCCGGTTGCGCCTTGAGCACCTGTAGAACCTTGATGTCCTTGGTTACCTTGATTTCCTTGTGCGCCGGTTGCGCCGGTCGCACCTGTAGCTCCCTGTTTGCCTTGTGGACCTTGAGCACCTTGAGCACCTGTAGAACCTTGATGTCCTTGGTTACCTTGATTTCCTTGTGCACCGGTTGCACCAGT
>JAQVEX010000044.1 GCA_028697555.1 Lentimicrobiaceae bacterium
GGCATTCCAAAGGCAATCGCCACTATCGATAAATTTGACGGCGAGTTCATATTGCGGTTTTTCGGTAAAAGTCTTTACCTTTCTGATTTCGTTGCTTTGGTCTCCCTTTTGTTTGTACTGAATGTATCCGTAGCCTGTTTCGGGGCGACTTGGGGTAATTCCCAGAGTTATAATTTTGTCGTCCAATTCGGCATGTTTCATTGCGGTTGTAACGGTTTTTGTAAACACATCTTCTCTCAAAATTATATGGTCGGAAGGCATTACAGCAACAACAGCATTGGGGTTTTTTTCGATAATTTTATAGGTTGCGTAAGCAATACAGGGAGCAGTATTTTTACGCATGGGTTCTAGCAAAATATTTTTGCTGATAATTTCCGGAACTTGTTCTTTTACAATGTCGTTGAAACTTGCGTGAGTAACGATTAAAATATTTTCGGGCTTACAAAACTGCCTAAGTCGCCTGAAAGTTTGTTGTAGTAAGGTTTCGCCTGTACCCAAAATATCTAAAAATTGTTTGGGTTTGTTTTCTCTACTCAGGGGCCAGAATCGGCTACCAACGCCACCAGCCATTATAACAGCATAGTAATTCTCGTTCATAGTTCGTTATAATTTTATGTTCGACATTAAATTTGTTTTCTACATATCAGCAAAATTTTTTTCAAAAATATGAAGTTTTTGTCTATTTAGACTTAAAAAATCTCAATATTTTAAAGTTTATTCCAAAGCTATACGTTTTAACGGCACTAAATACAATTTATTGTTAGAAAGATTTTTACAAAGACCGTTTTTTCGGCGTTTTTTCAACATCTTGTATCTAATTCCGTTAGAAAGACTAAATTCTTCGTTTATTCCAACGTCATCAACTATTTTTTGTCCGTCTTTCGGAAAGCCCGGAATGTCTTCGAACAGCATTACGGCTTTAACTACTTTTTCGTTTGAAAAAATAGTAGCGCCTAAGCATTTTTTCACATCTTCCGAAATAGCCTTTTTTATTTCCGAAGGAAAAATATCATCATTTATGAAATCCATCAGATATGTTAGAAACAGCATTTTCCACTCTTTGCCGTGTGGCTTGACTTTATGTTTGTTCTGACACCAATTAGCGTAATGTGCGTACTCGTGAATAAATACTAAAAGTGTAGTGTACTGACCTAAGTTTTTGGAGATTTTTATGGTAGGCACAGCTTCGCCGATTTTTGAAATAAAAACTCCAAAACGCCTGTTATTCGATTTTCGAAAAGTTGTAAACTCTAAGTTAAAATTTGAACTTTCGACAATATCTTTTACCTTTTTCCTAGATTTTTCAGGAAAAAAGCTGTAAATATTGTTATTGTTTGGCGATGAGTGTTGTTTCAATACCTTTAGTATTATCGTTGTGAAAGGTTATTTGTTGTAAATTTTCGTTTTGTTCGTTTATGATGTAGCAACCGCATCCGTTGCGTTTCGTAGAAGGTACGTGGCGATTGCGGTAAGTGCGATGTTTGCTCGTTGCACAGCTCATAAATGTTGATGTTATTAACAGAAAAAATATAGCAAATAATATTTTATTTAAAGTGATGCGAGGTCTTTTCATACTTTATTTAGTAATTTTTGCGTGTTAGTCCTACAAAAGTAAAATAATTTTTGCAATTAGCAACTAAAAATTAGCTTTTGGCTGTTAGCCGTTGGCTTTTGGCGGGTTGCGGGTTACGTGTTGCGTGTTGCGTGTTACGTGTTACGTGTTGCGAGGTGCGAGTTGCGGGTTTCGGGTTGTCCCGAAGTTTCGGGATGTGTTGCGGGTTGTGAGCTTCTGGCAATTATCAATTAACAATTAGTAATTATCAATTTTCTTAGAAGCGAGAGCAGAGGGTTTAACAAGTTAATACTTTCAGAAACAATTACCACACGATGCAATCGTGCGGTAGCGGGGGTTTTCTGAAATTAGAAGTTAGAAATTAGAAGTTGCTGCGGGTTACGTGGTTCGGGTTGCGGGTTTCGGGTTGCGTGTTGCGAGTTACGAGTTACGAGTTGTCCCGAAGTTTCGGGACGGGTTGCGGGTTGCGTGTTTCTGGCAATTATCAATTAACAATTAGTAATTATCAATTTTCTTAGAAGCGAGAGCAGGGGGTTTAACAAGTTAATACTTTCAGAAACAATTACCACACGATGCAATCGTGCGGTAGCGGGGGGGGTTCGGGTTGCGTGGTTCGGGTTGCGGGTTGTCCCGAAGTTTCGGGACGGGTTGCGTGTTGCGTGTTTCTGGCAATTATCAATTAACAATTAGTCCCGAGATTTTCGGCACTTCGATACGCCTTCGGCACTCAGCGACCGAAAACTCGCACCCATCACCCACCACCAAACACAATTTTAACCCGTTTTCATCGTCGGTAACGTAAAAATATTTACTTTAGCAGTCTGATGAACTTTTTATATCATATAGGAAAGTATTTTATGATGTTGCGGTCGGTTTTTCAGAGACCGCAGAACAGGAAAATATATACCCGTCAGATTTATACCGAGTTTTACAATATTGGAAAAGAGTCGGTGCTTATAGTAGCGATTATATCTCTTTTTATGGGAGCAGTTGTTTCGCTACAAATGGCGTTTAACATCGATTTTCCGTTTATACCCAGATATACCATAGGATTTGCCACACGTCAGAGTGTTGTGTTGGAATTTTCGCCGACTTTAATAAGCATTCTTTTGGCTGGCACTGTTGGCTCATCAATTGCTTCCGGAATAGGTACAATGCGTGTTACCGAGCAAATAGATGCTTTAGAAATTATGGGTGTCAATTCAAGTACTTACTTAATACTGCCTAAAATAGTAGCTTTTATGCTTGTAAATCCTTTGCTAATTATGATGAGTATGATATTAGCCGTATTTGGTGGTTGGCTGATAGGTGTTTTGACAGGAGCTTTTACATCGGGAGATTATATATACGGCGTTAGGTCGTTTTTTAAAATGTATGATGTATATTATGCTTTGGTAAAAACTGTAGTGTTTGCGTTTATTATCTCATCTATTTCGGCGTACTTCGGCTACAACGTTAGGGGCGGCTCTCTTGAAGTTGCTAAGGCTAGCACCAATGCGGTTATTTATAGCAGTATCACGATTATTATTTCCAACCTTGTACTTACCCAATTATTTTTGTCATGATAGTTGTTGAAAATTTATACAAGTCGTTTGATGATAATTTGGTTCTCGACAATGTTTCGGCAACATTCGATAAGGGTATTACCAATTTGGTTATAGGACAAAGCGGTATGGGTAAAACGGTTTTGCTTAAGTGCATAGTAGGACTTTTGGAACCCGACAGTGGCAATATTTTATTTAACGGGGAAAAAATAAACAATATAGACGAAGTGGAACTTAATAAGTTTAGAAAAGATATAGGCATGTTGTTTCAGGGCGGTGCTTTGTTCGACTCGCTTACGGCAGAAGAAAATGTTATGTTTCCGCTTAATATGTTTACCAATTTTAGCTACAAAGAGAAATTAGAAAGGGTTAATTTTTGCTTAAACCGTGTGAATTTGCATAATGTAAACAAAAAATATCCTTCGGAACTGAGCGGTGGCATGAAAAAGCGTGTGGGTATTGCGCGTGCTATAGCACTAAAACCAAAATATTTATTCTGCGACGAGCCCAACTCAGGATTAGACCCTATTACCGCCAAACTTATTGATGAACTAATCAAAGAATTAACCGATGAACTTAAAATTACAACGGTTGTGGTTACTCACGATATGAAATCGGTGATGCGTATTGGCGAGAAAGTGTTTTTTATGTATAACGGAAAAATATGGTGGCAAGGCGATAATAAATCGATTTTGACTTCCGACAATGCGGAGCTTAAAGAGTTTGTTACGGCTTAAATTATTAACAATATAAACCAATAGTTATGAACGTTTTAGACATTATTTTAGGAGCTTTTTTAATACTGTTTTTGATAAACGGTTATCGTAAAGGACTAATTATCAGCATTACATCTTTAATAGCGTGGATTGCTGCATTGTACGTTGCATTAAGGTACTCGTATATTACTGCAAATATTTTAAAGAGATTTATTGTTAATGCATCGGAAGGTACAATACAGATAGTTGCATTTTTCGTTAGCTTTATTATTGTTGTTGTACTGATTATACTTATTGGAGGATGGCTTTCAAATATATTAAAAACAGTAGGTCTCGGTTTCTTAAACAGAATAGCCGGAATGATTTTGGGCTTACTTACAGGTGCGTTTATTGCAAGTTGTATTTTGTTTGTAATTAATAAATACGACGTCAATCGTACAATTATTAAAAATAAAGCGAGGCAAAATTCTATAATGTACAAACCGATTGTAAAAATAGCTCCTAGTGTGTTTCCGTTTGTGAGTAAGTATTACAAAGAGATAAAGAAGGAAGTTCATCCTAAAAGTAAACAAAAAACAAATATTCCTGAACCGGATAGTACCGGTGTTGATAGTACGAATGTGGGGACTATTGAGTTGTAGAAGTTGTTAGCCATTGGCTTTTGGCTGTTAGCTATTGGCTAATGCGGGTTACGTGGTTCGGGTTGCGGGTTTTCTGAAATTAGAAATTAGAAATTAGAAGTTAGGAGTTGCTACGTGTTGCGGGCAATATTCAATTATCAATTAGTAATTGCTCATTGTTCATTGCTCATTGCTCATTGACTCACCCCACCACTCACCGACCACCCATCACCCATCACCATCCACCCACCACCAAATATTTTATTCAAACAAACACTGTTTTTATTTACCTTTGTACTCACAAAATATTTCATCATGGCTAAAAAAATAGTTAATAATAAGCGTTACAACTTTGTATTTTATATAGTTTTCGTGGTTTTTGCATTTATTCTCTACGGCAATACTTTGCAAAACGGGTATTCGTTGGACGACACCTACGTTACGTACAAGAACGAAAAGGTACAAAAGGGTATAAAGGCGATTCCTAAAATATTAACGTCGCAGTACGTGTCAATATACGCCGAAGGCGGAGACGGTGAGCTTAGCTTTGGCTACCGTCCTATGGCTCAGATTACTTTTGCTATAGAACATGAGCTTTTTGGTGATAATCCAAAGCCACAGCATCTTTTTAACGTATTGTACTACGCTTTATCGCTTATTTTGCTGTTTGTAGTTCTGAATAAATTATTTGGGGATAAATACAAATGGTTTTCGTTTTTGCTTGTTCTGATTTGGGCTTCTCATCCCTTACATACCGAAGTAGTTGCAAGTTTGAAGAACCGAGAAGAAATATTAGCTCTGATTTTCGCTCTTGTTTCGCTTATATTTTTCATCAAATATGCCGAAACGCACAAGTTTAAACATTTGATAATAGCATCGTGTATTTACTTTTTAAGCAATATAAGCAAATATTCTACACCTTCGTTTTTCCTTTTAGTTCCACTAAGTTTGTATTTATTTAAAAATTTAAGGGGAAAGCGTATTTTGTGGGTTGCTTTAGCCCTGCTGATACCGATGATTGTGTTCGCTTATTTTGAGTTTTACGCTTTCGGTACGGTTTCTCGTCCTTATTTGTACTACGAAAATCCGCTGTTTGTCGAAGGTAATATTTTTGACAAAGTCGGCACAGGTATGATAGGACTTTTGTATTACTTGAAAATGCTTTTATTTCCGCATCCGCTTATTTATTACTACGGATACAATATGGTTCCAATAGGAAACATCTTGCATCCGTTGGCAATAGTGTCAATACTAATTCACTTGGGTTTGCTGATATTGGCTCTTGTATTATTTAAGAAAAACAAAATTGTTTCGTTTTTCCTAATCTTTTACGTGGCTGTAATGTCAACGTATTCAAACGTTTTGAGTATTGTACCCGGTATAATTGCCGAACGATATACTTTTATTTCGTCTATAGCTTTTGCTGCAATTTTGGTTTACTTTATCTATAAAATTCTGAAAATAAAGCCCGATGTTCAAATTGCTACTGAGAAAAAGTGGTATAGCTTATTGTTGGCTCTTATTGTTATTATTCCTTATACAGTTAAGACAATTGATAGAAATAAAGATTGGAAATCGGAGGAGACATTATTCAAGAAAGATATTAGATACGCCGAAAAATCGGCGAAAGCCAATTATTTTTATGCTTCTCATCTGAAAACTGAGTATGTGCGAGATATGGGTAAAAATAATCCGCAGTACAATGTAACACAGCAGGAAAAAATTATAAAACACTTGAGTAATGCCATAAGTATAGATTCAAACTATATTGATGCAATTAACTCTTTGGGTGAGGTTTATTCAATGGCTCAAAACAACCAGGATAAGGCGATAGAGCAATTTAGGCGTGCCGTAACAATAAAACCCGATTTTGCCGATGGTTGGTATAATTTGGGATATGCTTACTTCCAGAAATCAGATTATGCAAAAGCTTTAGTTGGTTTTAAAAAGGCTGCCGAAATAAAAAAGCACGATTACAGAGCTTTCTATAACTTATCAACGACCTACAACAAACTCAGTTACACAGATTCGGCAATTATGGTTATGGATAAATTTATTGAATTAAATCCGGAATTACCTCACGCTTACGAACAAAACGGCATTTATTATTTGATGAAAACCGACACCTTGCAAGCAGTTAAATATCTAGAAAAAGCTCATAGCATAGATGCAAGTAACAAAAGAGTTAACGGTCTTTTGAAGCAGTATTATTTGAGTAAGAATGATAGTGGGAATGCAGCGAGGTTTTGAGTTGCGGGTTGTCCCGAAGTTTCGGGATGGTGCGGGTTGCGAGTTACGTGGTGCGGGTTGCGAGTTATGGGTAATTAGTAATTAACAATTAGTTCCGAGATTTTCGGCACTTCGATACGCCTTCGGCACTCAGCGACCGAAAATCTCGCACTCATCACCCATCACTCACCACCAAACACCATTCACCCACCACCAATAATCATTTCTTATAAATATACCAATACGCCGTACCTACAAAAAATCCGCCACCTATTATGTTTCCTAAGGTTACGGGTATTAAGTTGTTTACAAAAAACTGATACCAAGTTACGTTGGCTCCGTGAAAGATAGCTGTTGGTATGAAAAACATATTTGCTACCGAGTGCTCATATCCCATCGATACGAAAGCCATTATCGGGAACCAAAGTACCAGAAATTTGCCTGCAATATCTTCGGCAGCAAACGACATCCACATTGCCAAGGCTACCAACCAATTACATACGGCACCTTTTACCAATAATATTCCGAAAGAAGTGCTTGTTTTCAACTCACCAATATTTATTGCATATTGCATGGCATGTGTTCCGTCTATGATTTTTGTGTAATAAGTGAAAAGCCAAGCCACAACCAACGAGCCGACTAAGTTGCCTATGTAAACAATTGTCCAATTTTTAAGAGGAACACCCCATTTCATTTGTTTAGACAATACCGAAGGCATGAAGTAAGCTGTGTTTCCGGTAAATAATTCGGCTCCTGCAATGCCAACCAAAACAAGACCTAGCGGGAAAACAGCACCGAAAACAAACTTCTGAATACCGACATTGTGGACTTCTAATCCGGGTAGATTTCCACCAATAATTAAAGCCAATAAACTACCTATTGCAATATAAGCACCGCCTAAAATTGCAGCTACAAAAGTCTTATTTGCAGGAGTTTGCCTTTTGGTTTCGGCAATGGTATCTACGTAATCAACTATTTTTTCAGGTGTTTTGAATCCCATTGTTTTTGTACTAAGTTAACTTTATTAAAAATTGGAAATCCGAAGACGGAAGACCGAAGTTGGCTCTTGGCTCTTGGCTCTTGGCTGTTGGCTGAGTATGGCTAAAATCACCCATCACCCATCACTCACCACCAATCACTATTTACTCTTCCACTTCTTCTTTTTCCTTATTGGTAATCAGTATTTTATCTATTCTATTTCCGTCCATGTCGACAATTTCAATATCGTAAGTGTTGTACACGACTTTATCGCCTATTTTTGGTATTCTGCCCAACAAATTGATAACAAAGCCGGCAACGGTTGAGTAGTCGATGACTTCAAAATCTATCTCAAAGTTATTGATAAAATCTTCCAAAATTTCTATAGGAGCATCTCCGCTAACCAACACCGATTTATCTTCTCTGATAAAGTAGTCGGGTTCTTCCATATCATCGTCTTCATCGACAATGTATCCAACAATATTTTCCAAAATATCTTGCAGAGTAATAATCCCTTCAAAGTCGCCGTACTCGTCAACAACAATACAAAAGAGGTTTTTATCTTTCCTAAGTTCTTCCAAGACTACCGTTGCTGATGAATTTTCAAAAACCACAATAGGTTTTATCATCATTTCTGCAATATTAATTTTTGAATTATTAGCCAAAGCCTTGTAGAAATCTCTCATTACAAGTATTCCTTTAAATTCGTCGAGAGATTCTTCGCAGCACACTATTTTTGAGTGTTGGAAGCTATGCAGTTTTTCTAAAATTTCATCTTCGTCGTCGTTAAGGTCTATCCATTGCACGTCGGTGCGGTGTGTCATAAGGTGCTTAGCTTTTTTGTCGGAAAAGTGAAACAGTTTTTCATGCATTTCATTTTGTCCTTCTTCTATAACCCCTTCTATTGTTGCATTTCTAATCATTTGGCGAAGTTCGGCTTCGGTAACAAAATCTTCGCGTTCTTTAACACCAAGTAGGTTGTTGATAAATTTGGTTGAAGATGCTAATATTTTAACAAACGGATAAAACAGTTTTGAAAAGAACGCAATAAAAGGAGCTACTCTTATTGCTACTTTTTCGGGATTGTTGAGAGCTACGGTTTTTGGGACAAGTTCGCCTATAACTATCGATACGTAAGTAATTAATACTACAATTACTATCATTGATATTTTGTACGACCATACCGACGAAACTCCTAACTTTTCGATTAAAGGAGCTAAATCTCCAGCCAACATTGTACCTCCAAACGCACCGTTGATAATGCCTATAAGTGTTATGCCAACTTGTACCGACGAAAGAAAGTTTTCGGAATTGCCAATTAATTGCAAAGCGGTTGACGCTCTTTTGCTACCTTCCTTTTTTAATTGCTCTATACGAGTTTCTTTGCTCGATACTAAAGCAATTTCGGATAATGAAAAAAAGCCGTTTAGTAGAATTAATAGTAAAATTATCAGTATTTCCATGTAGATACTATTTATAATTTATTCTTATATGTAAATTGTTGATTTTGATATTGTTAATGAATTTATAAAAAAGACTTGTCTTTTATTTAGTTTATTTACAAAAAGAATTTTCTACATCTTGACTAGTTTTTTTGGCTGTTAAACAATTTTTTACAAAGGTACTATTTTTCCGATACGCAAATCAAATTTTACTATTTATGATTTAAAATCATATATGAGTGCGCAGGTATAGTAAACTCGGTGTCTTTATTAACTTTTATCGTTTCGTTTGTAAAGATATTTACAAATTCTTTATCAAAATCTATGGTGTGAAGTTTTATTGTTTGCTCTTGTTCCGATAAATTAGTTATGCAAAGCAAGGTATTATCGTCTAACGAACGAGTGAAGCAAAGTACATTATTCCATTCAATATTTTGAATAAAGTTAATATTGCCGCCTTCGGGTGGATTTGCCACAATTTCGTTATTGTGTTTGAAATCGTTGAGTGTTTTGTAAAATGGCACTAACGATGCATCTGACCAGTCGATAGTATCTTTAACAAAGAATTGCAGACGTTTGTCGAAATTGGCTTCCTGACCGCTATAAATAAGCGGCATTCCGGGCAATGTGTATGTTAGAACAGCAAAATTATCAGCGTTTTTGCCAAATTTTTCCAAAATAGTTCCGTTCCACGAGTTTTCGTCGTGGTTGGTAACAAAGTTCATTTTCATAGCTTGTTTTTGGAATGCGGTATCCATTTTCAAGTGATAGTCGATAATATTGGTTGCAGTCATTTTGCCCAAAGCAATTTGATGGAAAATGTGATGAAGTTCCCAGCCGTAAGCTGCATCAAAAGCTTTTTCGTAAATGCTTGAAGTTTGCTCGTCTTCTGCAAGCATAAACATTGGTTTTATGGCATCAAGTTGCACTCTTGCTTCCTCCCAAAAATCGGCAGGAACCATTCCGGCAACATCGCAGCGGAAACCGTCAATATCGCATTCTTCTACCCAAAATTTCATACACGAAATCATTTCTTTTCTCAAATCTTTGTTGTCGTAATTTAATGAAACAACGTCAGTCCAGTCGTATGGCGAAATCATTTCGCCAAGCGAGTCTTTCTGATACCAATCGGGATGTTCTTCAACCCAATAATGATCCCAAGCGGTGTGATTTGCGACCCAATCTAAAATAACTTTAAAACCCATTTCGTGGGCTTTTTCAACTAAGTCCTTAAAGTCGTCGAGGTCGCCAAATTCGGGATTAACAGCTTTGTAATCGGTTATAGAGTAGTAACTTCCCAAACTTTCGGTATATCCTTCGGGAATTTTTCTGTTTTCTTCGCCAATTGGGTTGATAGGCATAAACCACAAAATATCAACTCCCAAATCTTTGAGTTGTTCCAAATGTTCTGAAAAAGCATCGAAAGTGCCTTCGGGCGTGTATTGTCTGACGTTTACTTCGTAAATTACGTTATTTTTAGCCCACGAAGGATAACGAGGTTCAATAGCCTTGTTTTGTTTTTTGCCGGAGCAAGATGCAAGTATTGCAATGCCCAGACCTAATACGATTAATATTGTTTTGTTCATTTTTAGCATGGTATTTATTTAGTAATTTTAATGTTGATTGTATTTTCTTTCCAAAGGTAAGGAATTCTTATGAACATATCGGAATAAAAATATTGTTCGGGTTTTAAAATAATTCCGTTTACTTCAACAGAAGCGGCGGGCGCATCTGAAAATATTTCAAATTCCAATTTTCTTTCCTTAGGCATATTTTCCCATTTGCCTGTTTTTGAGACGTTTATGTGAATTGCATTATTATCTTTATGTGCATTGTAAAAAATTAGTTCAAATTGATTTTTCTCGACTGTGTTACGCGTAATACCGTCGTCTTCAAACTGTGTATAAGATGTTTTTGTTTCGCTTGGATAATATCTTATAGTCCAATTGTCCGATTTATAATAATCTGTTGAACTTAAAGGTTCTGTAAGCGGAATAATACTTCCTTCTTTAACAAAAATAGGAATATCGTCTAAAGTTAAGGAATAATTGATATTTCTCTCACCTTCGTAAGTTTTAAGGGTGAAAAAATCTATCCAATTGCCTTTCGGCAAATAAATATCGCGATTAGTTTGTCCTTTTTCGATTACGGGAGCAATTAAAAACTGGCTTCCCCACATAAATTGGTCTTCAACTTTTCTGGCATTTTCATCTTCGGGATAATAGTAAAACAGCGGAGCCATCAGAGGTTTTCCGGTGGTGCAGTTTTGATATACGAGAGTGTAGTTGTACGGTAACATTGCGTAGCGAAGTTTGATGTATCTGCGCACAATATCCTGCGAGCTTTCAGACCAATAAACGGGTTCGCTGGGGATTCCTGAGCCGTGAGGACGAAGAATAGGAGTAAAGCAAGCGAATTGCAACCAGCGTGTGTAAAGTTCGTCGTCGGCTTCGCCGAGAGCAAAGCCACCGGCATCGGAGTGGATATAGCCCAAACCGCTTATACTCATTGTGAGCAGTAAGGGCAGCTGTGCTTGCAAACCGCCCCAAGTGCGAGCAACATCACCAGTCCATGGGTAGGCGCTGTATCGCTGTGAGCCGGCATAGCCAGAACGCTGTAAGTGAAACAATCTGACGTCGGGATAATGTTCGCAATATTTGTCGTACAACATCTTGTCCCAATAATGTCCGTATATATTGTGAACTTCGTCGGCACTGCCGTTTACGTGAACAATATCGGAAGGATGACTTTCGGGTTCACCCAAATCGCCCCACCAACCGGCAATTCCTTTTTTAATTTGTGCGTTGTACTTTTCCCAAAACCATTCTCTTGCTTCGGGTTTGAATATGTCTATCAAACTGCCGTTGCCAAAGTAAAAGTTGGTGTCTATGTACGTTTCGCCCAATGCGTTTTTAACAAAAATATCGTGATTTTCGGCATCTATAAAATTCTTGACTGTGTCAATTATATACGGTTCCGTGATGATTATTGTTTTGACTCCTTTATTTTTAAAATCTTTAATCATTTTTTCGGGATTGTGCCACTCTTTTTTGTACCAATCTAATTTTCCCAAGTGACCTTTGATACTATCGCCGAACCAATAAAAGTCGATAATCATTGCATCTACCGGAAAATCTTTTTCCTGCATAAGTTTTAAAATGCTGTCGGTTTCGTACTGGCTTCTGTACGCCATGCGACTTTGGAGATTTCCCAATGCCCATCGCGGAGGCATTTCCTGATAGCCGGTAAGCGAAACGTAATTTTGTACAAGATCTGAGAATTTATCTCCTGTAATAAAATAATATCGGGTTGTGCCGCCAATGGCTTGCCATTCAACTATGTTGGGTTCGGCTTTGCCAATATCAACATATCCTTTTTGAGGATTATCCCAAAGGAAAGCGTAATTTTTCGACGAAAAAATCAGAGGAACTGAGTAGTTTAAAACTTCTGCACCCATTTCGTAAAAATAATGCGGACGATTGTACAATAAAAATCTGTTTCCCCTTCTGTTCATAGGAAATGAGCGTTCGCCGGCTCCGTAAATCTCTTCGTTGTCATCAATTTTGAAACGAACACCAACACCAAAATCTTGAGCAAAAAAACCGCTCTCTTCTTTCATTAGAGTATCGCCGTCATTAATAAAACTCAAATAAAATGGCTCATGATTTATAACTATCTGATTTTTGCCCATTTGTATTGCGCTGTAATTATCCATTTTGTAAAATAGAGTGTTTACAATTTTGGGCTCGGCAATAACGGCGTGCGACTTAGGCAATTCGGAGTCTTTTTGTTTCTGAAAACTGACTTCGACAACATCGTTAGAATACGGTTTTACAACTACAAAGCCCTTAGTCGTCTCAATTGTCCATTTGTCGGTACTTTGCTCAATGTTTATGAGTTTAGATTTTTGTTTCTTTATTAGTTGATTTTTTAATTCAACTTCTGGGTCGTTTATATTGATGATAATATCGGTTTCATCGGAGTTTTTTGCAACTCTGCTACCGTCGTGGTTTCTGAAAACAAAAGCCAACTTTTCAATTTTTGTATTGGCGTGTGGCTTGTACAAAGAATTTATGGTAAACCTATACGTGTAGATGTTTTTTTCAACCGATTTCATAAGAGTTGTTGAGTCATTTGCGTTCCATTTGGTGGACACAAATTTCCATTCGGAGTTATCACTACTCTCCGAAGTAATCAGTCCGGTATGAACAAACACCTGACCCCTTATATCGCAAAGAGCTTTGTTTCCTTGCGTAGCATCAAAGGTAAGAGTTACGGTATCGGATAAGGTCGGATTTGGTGGAAATATTTTAACTATTTGGGAATTAGCAGTATAAGCTAAAAAAGTTAGTAAGATGTAGGTTAGTGTTTTTTTCATATGTCTATTTCAATTGAGGTTAGTTAATGTTGCGGGTTGCGGGTTGCAGGGTACGAAACTCGAACCGAGAACCATCCCGAGACTTAGGGACACCACGTACCACGCAACACGCAACACGACCTCGTTCTTTTATTTTCTAATTTATTCATTTACAATCATTTTACTCTATCATTATTATCTTTAACAAAATCAGCCCAACCGTTATATTTCTTTGTACCTGCTGATTTTAGATTTTTGCTGTTTTTTTGTTGGTAGTAGTGGCAAACAGCGACAGCAAGAGCATCGGTAGCGTCGAAGTATTTAGGCTGTTCGGGTATAGTGTACATTGTGTTTAACATAGCTGCAACTTGTTCCTTAGATGCACTTCCTTTGCCGGTTATAGCTTGTTTTATTTTACGTGGCGAATATTCAAAAATTGGAATATCGCGGTACATTGCTGCAGCCATAGCCACACCTTGCGAACGACCTAATTTGAGCATACTTTGTACGTTTTTGCCAAAAAATGGAGCTTCTAAAGCAACTTCGTCGGGATGGTAATTATCGATTATTGATAGCACCTTTTCAAATATTACTTTCAGCTTCATGTAATGGTCGTCGTGATGCGACATTTTTATTACGTTAAGAGTAATTAGTTCAACCTTATTGTCAATTACACTTATCAAGCTAAAACCCATAATATTTGTGCCAGGGTCAATACCCATAATAATTCGTTCCTTAGCTTTGCTAAGTTTTAAGTCGGAGGCTTTTATCGTATCGTTTTTCAAAGTCTGAGTTTTATTATATGCAAATATATAAGTTTTTTTAAATATAACGCTAAAACACAATGCTTTTGTTAAATAATGAGTTTGTAATTGTACCATTAAAGGTCAAGGGTAAAATTTTTTAACAGCGCCTTCGGCAAACAGGCATAAGTTTTATATTTGCATAAAATTCACGCAGTATTGAAATTATCTACCAAAATAAAGAAAACCATAAGTTTTGTTATTAAAGTTATCATAACAGCTTTGGCTGTTTGGTTTGTACTGAAACGTCTTTTTTCCATTCCGGCAGACGAGTATTACAATTTGTATTTATCAATAATTGGCAGCAATACTAAGTTGTTGTACGTCTTTATTCTGATAGTTTTGTTGTTTGCCAATATATTGGCAGAAAGCATCAAGTGGAAGTACATTGTTTCCGAAACCGAAATAATTTCACTAAAAAATTCGATAATATCGGTGTTGGGTGGAATTACATTTGGAGTTGCTACTCCCAATAGGATTGGCGAAATGTTTGGTAAGGTTTTTATTTTAAAGAAAACAAAAGCATCGCAGGGAATTTTGTTGTCGGCGGTTGGTGGTATAAGTCAGCTTTTGGTTACGTTTGTAGTAGGTATTTTGGCATTTGCAATTTTTTCGTTCAAATATTTGCTTCCGACTGTTAGTCAAAACCCGAAATATGTAGGTTTGACTTATATTGCTCTGTTTGGTTTACTTGTATTTTGCTTAGGATTTGTCTTGTTCTATTTCAATTTTGGGATTGTGAGCAGACTTTTGAAAAAGTTTTCGTCAAAAATAAACGACATAGCACAAGTAATATACGGCATACAAAGGCGTAAACTACTTAATATTTTTTTGTTGAGTTTACTCAAGTATTTAATCTTTTGGTTTCAGTACTATTTGTGCTTTTGTATAGTAGGTTTCGGTGCATACGGAGGTGTTTTACTTATAGTTATTCCCTTGATATACTTAGGATTGGCATTAATTCCGGTATTTACCATTGCCGATTTTGGAGTAAGAGGCTCGTTGGCTGTTGTGCTGTTGGGTATTGTTATGGGATTTGGCTTCAACGCACCCGAAAGTATTAGTTCGCCGGCATTGATAGCTTCAACATTAATTTGGTTTGTAAATATTGCCATTCCGTCGTTGGTTGGTATCTTTGCAGTTTATAAATATAAAATACTATGATATTAGTAAAAATCATATTTGTTGTATTGATTGTGTATGCGGTGGCTGCGTGTGTTTTGCTTTACGGCTGGAATAAAACGCCTAATTTTAAGACTAGCGACACCAATGTTGCCAAGACTGCCAAACTTAGCGTTATTGTTGCTATGCGTAACGAAAGCAAAAATGCTTTAAAGTTGGTAGAATGCCTCAATAATCAGGAATTGGATAAAAATTTATTTGAAGTTATTTTAGTTGATGATAATTCTGATGACGGCACTCAGAGCGAGGTAGAGAAGGCAAAATCTATTTACAATGCATTAGATATTAAAGTTGTGGATTTAAGTCTGCACCAAAAGGAAGGTAAGAAAAACGCAATCGCTACAGGTATTGGTATTAGCAATGGCGAGCTTATCGTAACAACCGATGCCGACTGTTATTTGCCAAGCACTTGGCTTAATACCATTCACGATTATTACATAAAACATAAGCCTGAAATGATAATGGCTCCAGTAAGTTTTAGCAGCAATACCAATTTGTTTGGCAAGGTGCAGGCAATTGAGTTTATGAGTCTAATGTTCGTAACGTGCAGCACAGCAAATATACATTATCCGGTTTTAGCCAACGGAGCCAACATAGCTTATACACGCAGTTTGTACGACAAATGCAAGGGTTTTAGTTCAAATATGAAATATGCATCCGGCGACGATATGTTTATGATGATGAATGCCCGTAAGCAGCTTGGCAAACAGGCTATACGATTTTTAAAATCGGATAAAACCATAGTTGAAACCCAAGCCGAAACCAATTTCAATAAGTTTGTAAATCAGCGTATTAGGTGGATTTCAAAAGGTGGCGGTTTTAATGCCAAATATGTATCAATTGCAGGAGTATCGTACTATTTCGTGAATTTGATGTTTTTCATTTCAATATTCTTACCGTTTTTTATCAAAGGTACAATAATAAGTGTTGTATTGTTTTGGTTAGCAAAACTGTTAATCGACTTAATTATGCTGTACCAATATGCATCTTTTGAAAAAAGATTAAATTTGCTTGCAGTATTACCAATTGCCGAATTGTACAACGTTACGTATCTTTCTATCATCGCATTATTGGCAAATGTTAGAGGTTACGTTTGGAAAGGTCGTAAAATTAAAAAGTAAAAATCAAAAAACAGCTAAAAAAATTTTATTTTTATACCATGACTGAAATCGGCAATTTGCATAAAAATCCTATAATTATTACCGGAGCCAACGGCGGTTTGGGACGGGAGGTAACTGATTTTTGCTTAAGAAACAACAAGTCGGTAATAATGGCTTGTCGCAACGTCAATAAAGCCGAGCGTATAAAGCAAGATTTCATTCAAAAGTATAAATTAAGTTCGTCTGAAATTGCTGTTCTTCCCTTAGATTTGTCTTCATTTGATACTATAATAAATTTCGTTGATACCATTAAACGAAACAATATAAAACCTGTGGCACTTGTTAACAATGCAGGCACTATAGAGCGTAAGTACAAGCAAAACGAAAACGGTTTTGAACTCACGTTGGCTACTAATTATTTAGGTCCGTATTTGCTGACACGATTGCTTCTTCCCGAAATGCCAAAGTTTTCGAGTATTGTGAATACTGAATCATTGACAGGATATAACACTAAAATATCTTCGGATTTATTTTCTATATCGGCAGATAATTACAGTCAGTTGGGAGCATATTCTCGTTCAAAAGTTGCGCTGATGTACTTTACAGCAAGTTTGTCGGTTAAAACCAAAGGTAATTATTACGTAAATGCCGCCGACCCGGGAATAGTCGATACCGGAATAATAACACTTCATCGCTGGTTCGACCCGCTTGCCAATATTTTGTTTCGTCCGCTTATCAGAAAACCCAAAAAAGGAGCTATTCCTATTTGCAAAGCATTTTCTGCCGAGCAAACCGGATTTATATACAAGTTAAGGCACAGCAAACCCTTACCAAGCAAGTTTTTCAACGACAGTATTGCCGAATGGTTGTGGAATAAAACCGAAGAAGAATTATCTTACTTCAAAAGTTTAAGCTGATACAAGTCGGTGCGTCTGTCGTTAAGGTTTTTAACGCTACCAAACAAATTCAATTCTCTCAATAGGTCTAAGTCAACGTCGGCAATTAATATCATTTCGGTATTGGGCGTAGCTTCTGCTTTAACACCGCTTGTCGGGAAAGGGAAATCGCAAGGCGTAAATACAGCCGATTGAGCAAACTGAATATCCATGTTGTGAACTTTCGGCAAGTTGCCAACACTACCTGCGATAGCCACATAACATTCATTTTCGATAGCACGTGCTTGTGAGCAGTGATGTACTCGCGAAAAACCGTTTTGAGTATCGGTAAGGTAAGGAACAAACAATATATCCATACCTTGGTCGGCTAAAATACGGCTCAGTTCCGGAAATTCGGAGTCGTAGCAAATCAGTATTCCAATTTTACCGCAGTCGGTATCAAAAGCTTTAACTTGGTTGCCGCCTTGCAAGCCCCAAACTTTGGCTTCGTCGGGTGTTACGTGAATTTTCTCGTATCTTTCAACCGAACCGTCTCTTTTGCATAAATAACCGGCATTATATAATTTATCGTCAATAAGTTCGGGCATACTTCCCGAAATAATGTTAATGTTGTACGAAACCGAGAAATCGGAAAACTTTTGTTTAATTCTGTCGGTATAAGCTGCAAGCTCTCTAATAGCTTCATGTTCGGGCAGGTGGTTATTTTCTGCCATCAGCGGAGCGTTAAAAAATTCGGGGAACAAAGCAAAATCGCAGCGATAGCCGGAAACGGCATCTATAAAATACTCAGCCTGAACCATAAGGTCGGTAAGATTTTGATACGGACGCATTTGCCATTGTATAAGTCCTAAGCGTACAACTCTTTTTTTAACTTCGGCTTTAGGCTGAGGACTTTCGTAGTATATGTTTTTCCATTCCAAGAGTACTGCATACTCGTCGGAAGCTCTGTCGCCTTCCAAATAGCCCTGTAGTATTTTTATAGGGTGAAAATCGTTGGACATTTGAAAGTTAAGTACAGGGTCGTAAATTTCTCTGAGTTTTACTTTACTTAAAAATTCGCGTGGTGTAAGTTCATCTTTGTATTTATGATATATTGGCAATCTGCCACCAAAAACTATACGTTTTAAGTTTTGTTTTTCGCACAGCTCTTTGCGGTAGTCGTATAGCCTTCTGCCGAGCCTAAGACCTCTGTAGTCGGGCAAAATGAAAATATCAATACCATATAGAGTATCGCCGTCAGGATCGTGAGTATCGAATGTGTAATTTCCTGTAACTTCTCTGTAAGTGTGTTGTAGCGGAAAACTATAGTAATCGATGATTATTGACAGTGCACAGCCTACAAGTTTGCCGTTAATTCTAACACCAATTTGTCCTTCGGGAAACACTTCCACAAGTTTTTTCAAGTGTTTTTCTTGCCATATGGTGTCGGGCATTGTTGCGTACGAAGAAATCATCACTTTTTCAAACTCAGGGTAATCTTCTTCTTTAAGAAATACTAATTCTACATTTTCAATAGGTCTTTTTTTCATATATAATTACGATTATTTTTTTAGTTATTTATTTTTAATTGTTTCAAACTGTAATAAACACCGTGTTCCGTTTCGGTTTTGATAACATTAGGTATGTTTTCGACTACAATTTTATCCATTTTCTGAGCCAATCCCGAAACGTAATCTTGTGGCTCCAAAAGCATACCCACGTCTTTATATTTCATATTTTGTGTCAGGGCTTCAGCAGCCTTTCGGATTTTAGAACAGTTTTTTTCAAAACTCTCTTTCGACAAGTAATAGTGCTTATGATTTCCGTTATCGGATTTTTCATCTTCCGTATAACCGAGCATTTTTGCGTATTGTATAGCTTGTTTGTTGTCGTTCATAATTTTTATAGTCGTTTTGTTCCAACCAAGCAAATAATAAGCAACTTCTATTGAACACAGCGACACTAATGTTGGAACAAAAGTGTTGATGTATTTTTGTTCACATAAGTACAAGCCTGATGCGGAGGTTTTAGCTTCCCAATCTATATCATTATCGTGTAGCAAGCCGATTTTTTCGTTGTTGTACTGTATAATAAAATAAAAATTATTAAAGTTATTTATTTTATCGAACCATTTAGCTTGCATTTCGGGTGTTATGTCTTCTCTGTAGTCCATAAACTGCCTTATCTCTTCCGAATTACGTTTCACTCGTAGCAACTCTGTGTCTTCGGCAGAGAGACGACTTAAAACAACACCATACTTAAAATACTTCATAGTATCAAAAAACTAGAAAACACTTACATTTTGGGTTATAATTTGCGTTTTAGCAGATAGTTAACAAATATTGCACAATGCGGGCATGCACTTTTTATTGTCAATTTACAGCACTTTTACGCACAAAAAACATACCATAAAAACAAGCAATTACGAATGCAAAAATATCATTTTTGTAAAACAGCAATCATTTTAAAAATATAAAATCTTAGTCGGCAAGTTATATAATATCGTCTTTACGGCTAATTTCAATCATATTGCGTTGCGACTTCATCAGGTTGCTAGATTGTAGCGAAATATATTTAGTTTCGTTAAGGATATTAAGGAACAAAATAGTATTGCGCGTTCCCGATTCACTAGACTTAACCCTTCTAATTTGTTTTTTGGTTAGTTTACCGCAAAGTTCTATTATACTGTCTCTTTGTTTTTGAAGTTCTCCAAAGTCCGAATAATCGCGTTTTTCAACCATTCCTATAAACTTGCCGTAAATTTCGGTCATCTGTTGTGCAATAAGTTTAAGGTCTTGAACCTGACTTTCGCTAAAACCTACGTGATTATTGGAAATATGCTCCAAACTCGATTCGGTTATAATTTTTAAAGCTTTGGTAATTTCGTAAGTATAGTCTATAATTTGAACATATTCTTGCTCTATATCCAACTCGTTAATTTGAATTGTCTCTATAGTAGGAACAACTTCATATGAGCGCTTGATACGATAGTTCTCGTGCAGATTTTTAGCTTTTCTATAGACTTTCATCAAACTCTTCCTGTCTTCTTTTAATAAGCCTTCTAAGGTTTGTTGGTAGATGTAAATAACATCTTGTACAGACTTCTGAACATCGTTAGTACAAAGTTCAACTATTTGGTGTTCG
>JAQVEX010000045.1 GCA_028697555.1 Lentimicrobiaceae bacterium
TCCTTGGTCGGTTCTGAAAACTTTAAGAGAGTCAGCCCACTTTTTATAGGCTGGGCTGTTAGGAACAATGATAAGGTATTCGCAACCTGTGCTCATCGGACTTCTTGTAATATTGCTGGTTCTCTTATCGTAATCAATTACGGGCAATGAAGCAGAGTTTACAATATTATCCATAATAATCGGATCGAAGTATTTACTTCTTAGTCTGTTATCTCCAAATTGTCCGTTACCGCCGCTAAAAGTAATACGAGCTTTTATGTCTCTGTACACTTTAAGTTCTTTTGTTACAGGGTTGTAAGCAAATGGCGAAATGTTAATAGAACAACGTCAACACCTCTTAGCTGTTTAACTTCCGATAATGTTGAAATATTTTCGGGGAAGAAAGCATTACGGCTGTACACATTGCTACTTTTTGAAAATACCAAGCCATCTTCATTTTCTTTTGGAATAACCGGAGATGGTGCAATGTTGACATTTTGAATAATTTCAACACGGTAATCAATAATTTCTAAATTTGCAGTGGCTCCTTGCGGAATAGCGACAAGTCTGCTTATTCCGGGGATATTAGGTTCGCCTGCGTTTGTAAAAAGAGCAAACCCGTCGAATGCTATTTCCTGCATTTGTTCACCGTTGATGTCAACAGATTCTAGCGTAAAATTGTTAACAGAAACGTTTAGCTCTACTTTATTTGGAGTATTGCTCGTTAGGGTTAATCCTTGTTTACCCCACGAATCCTGATAGGTATAGCTTTCGGCTGAAGCTACCAAACAAAATACAAACAAAAGCACGGACATAAGAACTGCTTTTGCAGAAGTTAGATAACGATAATTCATTTTTTGTAATTATTTAGTTGTTAATTTATGATTATAATTTTTAGCAAAGATAAAAAAATAGCAATATAAACCCTATAAAAATGTTAAAAAAAATATTTATATGAGAATTTCATTATCATTTTTTCCGAAGAAGTGATATTCCAATATCTTGTACGAATTGGCAGGCTCAATTTTAATCCATTTGCCAAACATTTTGTACCATTGCCATTGTACGCTTTTTAATCGTAAGCTTTTTGAGGTGAGATAGGCATGTACAAACGGGTGCACTTTTAGTTTCAAGTGTTTTTCATTCTGATTTGACAGCAAATATTGTATGTCATTTTGTATTTCGTCGACAATAACGATAGGCGGTTTTATTTTTCCGGTACCTTGGCAGGTGGGACATTGTTCCTGAATAGAAACGTTGGTAACAGGTCTGACTCTCTGACGCGTTATTTGAATAAGTCCGAACTTACTTGGTGGTAAAACAGTATGTTTGGCATTATCTTTTTCCATTTCGTGTTTAAGGTGCACGTACAAAGCCTTGCGGTTTTTGGTTTCGTGCATGTCGATAAAGTCAACTACAATAATGCCGCCCATGTCTCTGAGGCGTAGCTGACGAGCCACTTCGGTTGCAGCTTCAATGTTGACTGCTAAGGCATTTTCTTCCTGAGATATGTCGGAGTTTAATTTATGACCCGAGTTAATATCAATAACGTGAAGAGCTTCGGTGTGTTCGATTATCAAGTATATACCGTTTTTTATGGTAACGGTTTTTCCGAACGAGTTTTTTATCTGCTTGTCAATGCCGAAACTTTCAAAAATTGGTATTTTTCTCTTGTAAACCTTAACTATATCAGTTTTACCTGGTAGTATGGTACTAATATACGATTTAATTTCTTCGGCTACTGTAGTATCATCTACATGTATGTTTGTAAACGTTTCGTTTAGCATATCACGTAGCAATGCTGAGGTACGACTGATTTCGCTTATTATTTTTTGTGTAGGCTTAGCTTTAAAGAGTTCAGTGCTAATTGTATTCCACTTTTCGATAAGTGAATTAAGGTCGGCATCTAAGTCGGCAACACGTTTACCTTCGGCTACGGTTCTGATAATGATTCCGAAATTGGGCGGACGTATGCTCGAGATTAGCCTTTTAAGTCGGTTACGTTCTTGTATAGACTTAATTTTCTGCGATATCGACAGTTTATTTCCAAAAGGAACTAACACAAGGTATCTTCCGGCTAAAGAGATTTCGGAAGTAACTCTAGGTCCTTTGGTAGATATGGCTTCTTTTGCTATTTGGACTAAAACGGTGTCGTTGGGTTTAAAAACCTGAGATATTTTTCCCGACTTTTCTATATCGGGTTCAAGTTTAAAGTCTTGTAAATTGCCGTCGTTGAGCTTTCGCTTTGTAGCAAAACCGATAAACTTATTAAAAGAATTAATTTGCGGACCAAGGTCGAAATAGTGCAAAAAAGCATCTTTTTCCGACCCAATATCAACAAATGCAGCGTTAAGTCCGGGCATAATCTTCTTAACCCGACCAAGATAAACATCGCCAACGGCAAAATTGCTGTTGAGTTTATCTTTGTTCAGTTCAACCAAAGTCTTATCTTCTAATAAGGCTAAGTTTATTTCCGAACTATCTACATTTATGATTAATTCTTTATTTACCACAGCCATTATTTCACAACACTTTTACGTTCAAAAATTGTGGTATATTGTTCTAAACTGAAAAATATCCAAATTTGGGCATAGTCCAAAACAAAAGAAATGGCTATTTCTTTTTATGACGATTTTTGCGTAAACGTTTTTTGCGTTTGTGCGTAGACATTTTATGTCTTTTTCTTTTCTTTCCGCTTGGCATTATTTTATTGTTTTAATTTAAAATATATGTTACTTCACGTTTTTTTTAACCTGATTTAAAAACTCTTTTGAAGGTTTAAATGTAGGAATGTGGTGTTCCGGAATTACTATTGTGGTGTTTTTCGAAATGTTTCTACCAATTTTTTTTGCACGTTTTTTTACAACAAAGCTACCAAAGCCTCTCAAATAAACGTTTTCTCCTCCTATCATAGAAGATTTTACAGCATCCATAAATCCTTCAACTACTTGTTGAACTGCTACTTTTTCTATGCCTGTTTTGCTAGCAATTTCAGCTACAATTTCTGCTTTAGTCATATGAGTATTTTTTTATATTATTTGTGTTATTATATTAATTATGTTTAGTTTAACATTCTTTTAAGAATGATTTGCAAAGATAATATTCTTTTTATAATTATGTGTGATATTTAACTTTTTTAAATTTAATTTCAAATTGAAAACAATCTGATATTATGAATTATCTTTTACCTTTGCAAAAAAATGGTCCTATAGTTCAACGGATAGAACGAAAGTTTCCTAAACTTTAGATCCAGGTTCGATTCCTGGTGGGACTACTCTTTAAAGAGAATGCCATGGATTACAACATTCCCGACTGGGCTAAGGCATTGAGCTGTGCCATTACCGTATGCGACAAAAACGGAATTATTAAATACATGAACGATAAATCGTTGGCTATAAATGGTGGCTCTAAAATGTTGGGAGCTAATTTGTTTCCTTGCCATAACGAGCGTTCGCAAGAAATAATCAGACGTTTGCTAGAAAAAGGCGAATCCAATAGCTATACAATTGAAAAGAAAGGTGTTAAAAAGCTTATACACCAAACGCCTTGGTATATAGACGGAGAAATTGCAGGTTTGGTTGAAATATCTATAGAAATTCCTGAACAAATGCCACATTATGTGCGGGGTTGAGAGTTATTCTGTTCATGTTAAATTGGAGGTGCGTTAGCACCGTACAATTTGTAGAAAAACGTTTTATATTCGATAAAGGTGCGTAGCACCGAACCATTAGAAAAATGTAACAAACAAATACAACTATGGCAAACACGTACACTCAATGTTATTTTCACATAGTTTTCTCACCTAAAAATCGTGAAGCATTGATTCATAAATCATGGAAAGATAACCTAGAGAAATATATTACAGCGTGCATACAAAACCGCAAACACAAATTATTGGCAATTAATGCTCAGCCAGATCATGTTCATATACTTATTGGTTATTATCTGAGTGATTTAATTCCCGATTTGGTTGAAGACATAAAAACGTCAAGTAATCATTGGATAAGAGAAAACAAATTCACAAAATTTAAATTTGATTGGCAAAAAGGTTATGGTGCATTCACACATTCTAAATCGCAAGTTGATCAAGTTGTAAAATATATTCTGAACCAAGAAGAGCATCACAAGAAACGCAGTTTTAGGGAAGAATATCTAGATATTTTGAAAAAGAATAATGTCGATTATAACGAGGCATATTTATTTAACTTTTTTGAATAATCGATATTAGAAGAAGAGATTTAATGGTTCGGTGCTATGCACCTCTTAATTTTATCATTGTTGAGTTACAAATGGGGCGCCGTTATACGGCTTTTGTTAAGTGTTTTTGAAAACAGACATACATTTTTTGAAATCAAAGGTATGTTAGCGCCACACAATTTGAACATAAACCATTGCAAAATAGCATGGTCAACTATAACAAGGCATAGTCATTTGATTTTTTTGAATAATCGATATTAAAAGAAGAGATTTAATGGTTCGGTGCTACGCACCTCTTAATTTTGTCATTATGTAGTTACAAATGGGGCGCCGTTATACGGCTTTTGCTAAGTGTTTTCGGGGACAGATATATATTTTTGTAATTAATTAAAGGTGCGTTAGCACCGTAAAATTTGTAGATAAACAATTCACATTAAATCAAAGGTGCGTAGCACCGAACCCTCGAATATTCTGATATTTAATCGACTAATTTAGTCGATTTCCCAATCTTTTTTATCTTAACTATCGCAATAACTGTTAGTACCGCACAAGCTATTCCTATTGTCGGATCTACATTTGTTGTTAGCTCATCTCCCGAAGGGATAATATTATATTTATTTGAAATAAATTCTACAACTACTGCCGAAAAATTGTTCAAAAAGTGGAATAGTATAGGCATCCACAAGCTTTTAGAATAAATAAATATATACCCTAATATTGCTCCTAATATCATGCGTGGCAGAAAACCGTAAAATTGGAAGTGTATTGCCGAAAATATTATAGCCGACAACCAAACGGCAACATGTGCATTTTTGTACTTACCATATATGCCCTTACATATAATGCCTCTGAAAAGTATTTCTTCGACTACTGCCGGTATTAAAGCCAAAACAATTGTGTTTACAAGTAAAGAAGTGTATGTTGTTGACAACAGAAAAGCATCGGTTATTACCTTGTTGTTGTCTTCCATCAGTCTCATATATTCTTCAACAGATTTTAGCCACTGCGGCAAAACCATACCTTGATTCCACTCGTTGGTAATAGCACTTATTGGAACACTAAGAAAGAATAATATTACGGTCAAACCAATTACCGAACCCGAAGACTTTCTGTTTATTCCCAAATATTCGCCAAAATGTTTTTTGGTAAGCCACACATATAACAACGACGGCATAAGTAATCCGACAAGCATAGTTGTTGCCTGAACTAACTTTAAGGCTCCTACGTGTGTGCTGTTCTGATAATCGGGATTAACAAAAATAAGGTTTGCTTGACCGGGGTAGCACAACATTATCAATAATTTGCCCAACAAAGCTCCGATAATCAAGAAAAAAATCAACAAAACTATAAGTAAACCAACCTTACCCCAAAAGGGAATATTACTTATTAACGGCTTTTTCATTATGCTGAAAATTTGAATTTGAACTGTAAAGGTATATTTTTTATACAATTTGATATTTCGGAAGGTAAAAAAATGCTCAAACTGTACTTGCTTTTAAAAATAATTGTAATTTTGAATTTATGTTTCGATTATGGAACAACAAGGAATTGTTAAATAGATGAATTTAAAATTAATTTTGCTATGAAATCCTTCTTTTTACCTAAATTATTAATAAGCTTAATAGTCCTAAACACCCTAACAATATTAAGTTACGGACAAGTTAGAGATGTAGAAATACACAACATTAACAAGAGCTCTAAACAAGCAACCGATGTAGACGTTGATTTTACTGCAGATAAACGCAGCGGCACACCACCTTTACAAGTTCAGTTTACCGACCAAAGTAGTGGAAATCCTGTAGCTTGGCTATGGAAGTTTGGCGATGGCGATACCAGCAATGTTCAAAACCCTGTGCATACTTACACACAAAATGGCAATTATTCGGTGCGCTTGGTAGTAACCGACAGCGACAACAATAAGTATAGTTTGGTAAAAGAAAACTATATTAAGGTAGGAGCCGTCCTTGGCAATTGCGATTCGCTTCGATTTCCATTACCCGAACCTTTGACTCGTTATATTTTGCAAAACAAAGAAGGATATGTGTTTGGGAATAACAAATACAACGACAAAGCAATTGCCGATTCATTCAACATTTCGAACAAAACAGGATACATAGTAGGTGCAATTTTCGACTTTAGTATAGCTACGCAATCTGCAGGCAACAACGAAATACTTAAAATAGAAGTTTTGGGAGCAAACGGAACTAGTGGTTCGCCGGGTACCCTAATAGGTTATGATACTATTTCATTGTCGAGAATTATTAGAGATGTTAGAGCAAACAGGTTAACAAGGGTTAATTTCAAAACACCTATACAAGTTTCGGGTGCTTTTTATTTTGGTATCACTCTTCCCACGTTGAGCGGAGATACTTTAGCATTTTGGTCGACGCAAAACAACTATTTGTCATACGCAACAGCCTGGATTAAAACTTCAAACAATAATTGGCATTCTGCTTCTGAATTGTACGGAAGCAGCGGAAGTAGTTTTATAGTTTCCAATGCTATATATCCTAAAGTTTGTTTCGAGTTGAGCAAATCCATAGAACAGATCAATAAATTAGAAATATTTCCCAATCCTGTTACCAATTACATTTACATTGATAACGATAAACCTTATAAATATGTGATAACCAATATTCAGGGACAAAAAATTAAACAAGGAACTTGTACCAATAAAATAGATGTTACCGATATAAAAAGCGGATTTTACCTTCTGTACATTTTTTCTCCCAATGTTAATGTGTTTAAAGTAATAATCAACAAATAATAACGGAAAGACTAAGGTGGCTGTTTTAGCAATCATAGAAAAGCTAATATATCTGATATACTTTGTTATATTGGTATTTGTGTGTTTGCGAATTATATTCGACACTCAAGATACGAGCAAGGCATTAGCCTACGTTCTTTTTGCTATTTTTGTTCCAATCGTAGGCATTGCTTTTTACTTTACTGTAGGGATTAATTACAGGAAAAGGAAATTATACACCAAAAAACTTAAGCACGAAGAAAAGTTAAAAGGTTTTTTGTATGGCAATGAAAGTTGGACAAATGCAAACAAAAAAATATTTGAAGATATAGGTTTAAAAAGCTATAAACCGCTTGCTAAGCTGCTTTCAAATAGTCATGTTGGCACAATAACGGTAAACAACGATGTAGAACTGTTGATAAACGGCGAAGAGAAATTTAAATCCGTGTTTGAAGCAATAAGGGAAGCTAAAAACCATATTCATATTGAGTATTTTATTATAGAAGATGACTACGTAGGAAATCAATTAGCCGAATTGCTGATACAAAAAGCTTCGGAAGGTGTTGAAGTCCGTTTTATTTACGACGATTACGGAAGTAGAGGAATACGAAAACGTTATGCACAGCGCTTGGCTCAAAATGGTGTAGATGTTCATCCTTTTTACAAAATAAAATTATTATTTCTTGCTAATAGGCTTAACTACCGAAATCACCGAAAAATCATCGTTGTTGACGGTAAAATTGGATTTGTTGGTGGAATAAACGTCAGCGACAGATACATCAACTACACCGATGAGCAAATTGATAAAATGGGTGTGTATGCTAAAAAAAATAGAAATAAAAAATATTGGCGTGATACGCACATTAAAATTTGTGGCGAGAGTGTTTATGCATTACAATACGTTTTTTTATGCGATTGGAATTTCTGTGCCAAGCAGGATTTAAAAGCCAATTTGAAGTTTTTCCCAAAAATTGACAAACAGTATAGCAATGGCAAAGCAGTGCAAATGGTTGCCGGCGGACCCGACAGCGAACTTCCACTTACAGAATTATCTATTCTTAGAACTATTAATAATGCCAAAACCGAAATTCTGATAACAACGCCTTATTTTATACCAAGTAAGAGCGTTTTAGAAGCGCTGTATTCGGCGGCTTTGTCGGGTGTTAAAGTAAAATTACTAGTACCAAAATGTTCCGATACGTTAATAATCGACGTGGCTGCCAAAAGCTACTACAACGAGCTACTTAGAGCCAACGCCGAAATTTATCTCTACACAAAAGGCATGATACATGCCAAAACTTTGGTTTCCGACAAAGAGCTTTCAATTGTAGGTACCGCCAACATGGATATCAGAAGTTTTGATTTAAACTTTGAAATAAATGCTATGATATACGATAAAGCGTTTTCGGAACAACTTGCCGATATATTCTACAAAGACCTTGACGATGCCGAAATAATAGATATTATTGAGTGGAATAAAAAACCATTTTATAAAAAGCTGTGGTCTAAGTTGTTAAGTCTGTTTTCGCCTTTATTGTAGCGTTTGGGAATCCATAATCATTTATTAAAGTTTGATTAATACCGACTTAGGTTGTTGAGCGTAGCCCGAAGTACGGAAATCTTTTATTATTACGTATTTTTTGAACCATTAAGTTCTTAGCCGTTGGCTGTTGGCTTTTAGCCATTGGCTATGAATTATGAACCCGGAAACTACGGGACAATACGTAACACATAGCTAGTTAAAGGCTAACAGCCAATAGCAACTTTGTAGTTAAAGATATTTATAGCACAACAGTATAATTATTTATGTTTTTTCGTAAAAAGGTTATGATATGTGATAAAATAGATTAATTTTGTTAGCAATATGGATAAACGTTGGATAATTGCCCCTGCTTGTGATAACGAAAAAGTTTTAAAACTTTCGTCGGAGTTGGGTGTATCCAACTTGTTGTCTGAACTTTTAGTTCAAAGAGGCATCACAACTTACGACGAAGCCAAAGCCTTTTTCCGACCATCGTTAGATATGTTGCACGACCCATTTTTGATGAATGATATGGATAAAGCCGTATCGCGAATTGAAAGAGCGCTAAAGAACAACGAGAAACTTATGGTTTACGGCGATTACGATGTAGATGGGACTACATCGGTGGCTTTGGTGTATTCGTTTTTTAAAGAAAACGGTTTCGACGATATTATTTTTTACATCCCCGATAGGTATAATGAAGGATACGGTATTTCTTACCGTTCTATTGATTTTGCAAACGAACAGGAGGTTGACTTAGTCATAGCTTTGGATTGCGGAATAAAAGCCGTCGATAAAGTTGACTATGCCAAACAAAAAGGCATTGATTTTATAATTTGCGACCATCATCGTCCGGATGTGGAAATACCTGCAGCTATTGCAGTTTTGGATAATAAAAGAGTTGACTCAACATATCCTTACGATGAACTTTCGGGTTGTGGTGTGGGTTTTAAACTTATTCAAGCCTATGCACAAAAAAATAATATAGCTTTCGATAAGCTTAAAAAATATTTGGATTTAGTTGCTATAAGTATAGCTTCCGATCTTGTGCCTATTACAGGCGAAAACAGAGTTTTAGCCTTTTACGGACTAAAAGCTCTTAACACTAATCCACGTCCGGGTATTATTGCAGTTTTAGAAGCTGCCAATATACGAGCAAATAACGATCCTGAAAACAAGTTGTTTTTCGAAAGAGAGCTTACAATAAACGATTTGGTGTTTTCGGTTGGACCGCGTGTTAATGCAGCGGGACGTATTAAAAACGGCGAAGATTCGGTTGAGTTACTAATATCGCAGGATGCAGAAATAGCTAAGCATTACGCAAGCAAAATAAATACCTTTAATAACGAAAGGCGAAATTTAGATACGCAAACCACTCAAGAGGCTTTGGAAATAATTTCATCGTCAGAAAAACTTAAAAACTCGCTTTCAACAGTTCTGTACAAACCCGAATGGCACAAGGGAGTTTTGGGTATAGTCGCATCAAGGCTTACAGAAGTTTATTATCGTCCTACGATAGTACTTTCCGAGTCGAATGGAATGCTAACAGGTTCGGCACGTTCTATAAAAAACTTCGATATTTATAATGCTATAGAGGAGTGTAGCGATTTGTTAGAACATTTTGGAGGACATACTTATGCTGCCGGTTTGTCTATAAAACCCGAAAATTTTGAAGCTTTTGTCAATAAATTTGAGAAAGTTGTAGAAAAAAACATCGACAAAGAGATGTTAGTGCCTGAAATTGAGATAGATGCCGAAATAAACTTAAATCAGATTACAGGCAAATTTGTTAGAATATTAAAACAATTTTCACCATTTGGTCCCGGAAATATGTCGCCTGTTTTTGTTACCAGAAATGTTAAAGATACAGGATATGTCCGTATAGTTGGTAAAAACCATATCAAAACTGAAGTTTTTCAAGAAACTGTGCGTAGCAATCCTTTTCCTGCTATAGCATTTCAGTTAGGCGAACATTATGAAAGAATAGAAAAAGGCGAAAAGTTTAACATCTGCTACCATATAGAAGAAAACGAATGGAACGGAATTAAAACCGTGCAGTTCAACGTTAAAGATATAAGTTTCGACGAAGCTTAAGCAATTATAACCTTGTACAGAGTTAAACCAACTTATAAAAGGTTCTGAGAATTAGTACAATTCCGAACAACATCAATACAATTCCGACAATACGATTAATACGTACGAGTAATTTATCGTTTAAGTGTTCTTTAATTTTGTCGGCAATAAAAACTTTAAGCAGGTCGGTTGAAAATACGGTTATTATTGTACCGCCAAAAAAGTAAAGAACATCTAACTTATCGCCAACACTTGCAGAAACCGTAACCATAGCCGTAATCCAGAAAAACCAAGCAAAAGGGTTCATGAAATTAAGTAAAAAACCCTTGCCTATGTAAGTAAACGGACTAGCCATAGGTGAGCGAATAAGCTTTTTTTCTTCGTCGATTATAACTTTTTTAAGGTATGTATATATTCCAAAGGAGATAAGAATAACGCCACCAATAACTCCAATTATTAAAAAGTTGCTGTTAGTATTCAGTAATTGCAATATCCCAAGAAAAGCTAAGTAAATAATTGTAGTGTCGCTGAGCGAAATTCCCAATGCCAAAAAAACTCCCGCTCTTTTTCCTGTGTATATGCTAGTTTGCAAAAGCGAAAAAAGGGCAGGTCCTATCAAAAAAGACATTGTAAATCCTAAAATAACACCTTTTATTACTGTCAGCATTACATCTTAACGTAATATTAAAAAAATTATTTCAAGTAATCTTGTATAAATATCAGCCAGTCGCTTAATTTTTCATCTTTCAGAACTCTCGGAAACTTATTTTGTCCACCTTCTTTTCCTTGTTTTTTAAGCCAATCGTAAAAGACAGAAGGATTAAGAATTACGGTTTCTACCGAAGTAATTGCGTGCAGTCGCTCGGTTTTGTAATCATCGTTGAGCAACTTCAAATTTTTGTCCAAAGTTTCGCTAACCAAAACAGGATCAACTGGAGTTTCGCAACCCACAAACCACTGATGTCCAAACATTCCGTTTATCGACTTTCTGCCACAAACGGCAAACTCTCTAACGGTAATATTTAGTTCTTCTTCAAGCATTTCTATAGCTTTATTAAGGTTTTGGTGCGATAAATGTTCACCGCAAATACTCAAAAACTGTTGCGTCCGACCGGATATTATAATTTCGTTATTCTCTTTCGATGTAAATTTAACAGTATCGCCTATCATATATCGCCATGCACCCGAACAGGTAGAAATTAGCAAAGCATAATCTACGTCTTCTTCTACTTTAGTAATATCTATAGGTTTTACGTTGTTTTTAATATTTCCGTCGTTGTCAAAATTTTCGCTTGTAAAAGGAATAAATTCGTAAAAAATGCCATTATCTACAATCAATTCCATAGATGTAGTATTTGGTCTGCTTTGGTATGCGATAAATCCTTCGGAAGCGAGATAGGTTTCAATGTAAACCAATGGTCGGGCTAAAAGACTTTCAAATCCCTTTATATATGGGGAAAACGGCACTCCACCATGAACAAAAATGGTAAGATTGGGCCAAATCTCGTGTATATCTGAAAGCTGATAATGGTCGATAATTTTTTCTAAAAGAATTTGCAACCAAGCCGGTACACCAACAATTGCAGCTATATCCCATTTAGGAGCTTTTTTTACTATTTCGTCTAATTTTTTTGTCCAGTCTTTTTCTCTCGAAATTTTCCTGCCGGGTTTGTAAAAATTTTGAAACCACAAAGGCAACTTGGCGGTTGTAATTCCCGACAAATCGCCTTCGTAGTATATGCTGTTGTTTTCGAGCTCGGTGCTGCCACCTAACATCAAAATCCCTTTTGAGAAAATTTTTGGCGGCAGGTCGTATTTATCTAAAGTCCATATTAGTCTCGTTCCCGATTTACGTATTTGACTAACCATTTTGGCTGTAACCGGAATATATTTGCTTGTTGCACCCGATGTACCGGAGCTTAACGCAAAATATTTAACCTTTCCGGGCCAGCTTACAGAGGTATCTCCTTCTAAGGATTTGTTCCACCACTGCTCGTACATCTCGTCGTAATCGAATATAGGTACATTTTTCTGAAACTGCTCAATCATATTTTTATGAGCAAGTATTTGCCTGAATTTATATTCTTTACCGAACGATGTATTCCTAGCACTCAAAAGAAGTTTCCTCAAAACATTTTCTTGTGCTTTGTCAACAGGAACCCTCTTTTGAGTGTGCGGTAATCTACCTCTGGCATCAATTACGTTTTTTATTACGTTTCCTAATAAAACCATATTATTAATTTTTAATTAATAAATGTGTTTTTATTTCAATACGCCCAACTCTTTACCAACTTTTGTAAACGCATTTATACATTTGTCTAAGTGTTCTCTCTCGTGTGCGGCAGAAATTTGTACGCGTATACGAGCTTCTCCTCTAGGTACAACAGGGAAGTAAAAACCTATAACATAGATACCTTCTTTCAATAATTTGTCAGCCATTATCTGACTAAGTTTAGCATCGTATAGCATAACAGCACAAATAGCGCTTTCGGTGGGTTTAATATCAAAACCGGCTTCTTGCATTTTGCCAACAAAGTATTTAGTGTTGTCGTGAAGTCTGTCTTGTAGAACATTATTTCTGCTCATCATATCAACCATCTTAATACCGGCAGCTGCAACAAGAGGAGGTATTGAATTGCTGAACAAGTAAGGACGTGAGCGTTGACGAAGCATGTCAATAATTTCTTTTTTACCTGTTGTAAATCCACCAATGGCTCCACCAAATGCTTTACCTAAGGTTCCGGTAATAATTTCTACTTTACCTCTAAGGTTGAACAGTTCGGTTACACCTCTACCAGTGCGTCCTACAACGCCGGCACTATGACTCTCATCAATCATAATCATAGCATCGTATTTTTGTGCTAGTTCGTAAAGTTTATCAAGTGGAACTACGTTTCCGTCCATTGAAAACACACCGTCGGTAACAATAAGTCTGAAACGCTGTTCTTGAGCTGCTTGTAACTGTTTTTCCAAGTCTTCCATGTCGGCGTTTGCGTATCTGTATCTAACAGCTTTACACAGTCTAACACCATCTATTATAGATGCATGGTTCAAGCTGTCGCTTATAATAGCATCTTCTGCACTCAATAGCGGTTCAAAAACACCACCATTAGCGTCGAAGCATGATGCGTACAAAATAGTATCTTCCATTCCAAAAAACTCAGAAATTTTATCTTCAAGTTCTTTGTGTAAATCAGAAGTACCGCAAATAAAACGTACCGACGACATTCCGTATCCGTGAGTGTCGAGGGCTTCTTTTGCAGCGGCTATTAGTTCGTTGTTGTTTGATAGTCCTAAGTAGTTATTAGCACAGAAGTTTAAAACTTTTTCACCACTGCTAATTGTAATTTCAGGTTTTTGTGCCGAAACTAATACGCGTTCGTTTTTGTATAAACCAGCTTCTTTAATTGAGTCTAATTCTTTTTGAAGAAATGATTGAAAATTTGTATACATAGTTATTGTTGTTTAAATTTTTTATTTTTTTGTTTAATATTTTTTCCAAAAGTACTTATTTTTTTTCTAACTCGGTTTTTTTTCTTCGATATTGACGAAAAAAATATAGTTTTTTATGGTTGTAAAATTTGACGTTAAACAAATAAACAGAAGAAATATTATTTGTTTTCAAACTTAAAAACACCTTTAAACTCATAATAGCATTGATTTTTACAACGATTAGAAAAGACAACAATATCCGACAACAAACGGTTAAAAACAGTTTTATTCGAATACAAATAATTTTTATCCGACTTGTGCTTGGGCGCCGTATTAGTTTTGCATCGTCAATCTGATAGAACAGTTGATCGACAATTAAAACATTTTATTAAACATTTAAATTTATTTATCATGAACACATTAAGTAACTCAGTAAAACTAATCGGACGCGTAGGACAAGATCCCGAAGTACGCAATTTAGAAAAAGGAAACAAAGTAGCTTCTTTCACATTGGCAACAAACGAAGTTTACACCGACAAGGAAGGCAAAAAACAAGAAATTACACAATGGCACAACATTGTTACCTGGGGAGGTTTGGCTACTATAGCCGAAAAATATTTAACCAAAGGCAGACAAGTTGCAATTGACGGTCGTATTGGATACAGAAATTGGGAAGACAAGTACGGCAGCAAACACGTAAAGACCGAAATAACCGCCAACGAGCTTATGTTGCTTGGGAATAAGGCAAAATCGGAATAGCGATTTATTTGTAGTTTGTTAAATATTTTTGTGCGGCGTTGGATTTTTTTCCAACGTCGCTTTTTTTTATTTGGTTTTATTACTTTTGCGCCAAAATACTATACAAATGAACAGATTTTTCACTCACATTAACGTTTTTAATAAAACATATCTTGCTAAGAGCACTATAGCCGTGGCAATATTGTTAATTTCAACTTTGTTTTTTCCCAAAGCTCTTGTTTCGCAGGAGCGACTTGTTAAAGTTGATTTTGAGTCAAATTCCTTTGTAAATCAGCCGTCTATACCTTTCGACCAGCCGTTTATCATTCAGGGCGAAGTAGGAAAGGATGTAGAATATGTTCAGGTTGTTATTCGCAATTCCGGTTCGGAATGGGATTTGCATAATTTTTCCTGGAATAGAATGCCCCCTAACCCAACTGAAACCTTTAATATTGTGGTTCCGCCCGTACTTGTTTCAAACTCAAAATACGATTTTGAAATTATTACCTATACACGCTTGTCTATGGGTCAGAAAACAAAATTAGTTGAGAATTTACGCGATAGAGTTGCATTTTATTTGAGCAATAATTTTATTTACGACAGCAAAAATGTTAGCATAAATAATCCTAAAACAGTTTACAAAGGATTGAAAAAACTCATAGACGAAGCTATGCGATATCAAATATCGAAAAATGAAATAACTTATACAGCTCCAACCACTCTTGTACTTGAGGAATTGGAAAAACAAAGCGATTTCAAATTCAAAAAAGTGTTGCGTGGGTCAAAGAATGTAGAAAGAAACGACTTAGCCAATGAGATGATAGCCGAAAAAGTAAATCTGCTAACCGATATGGTTATTAGCGAGTTGATGCCTTTTATTAATACGGATTTGGTTCAGCATTATAGGGTTGCAAAAATTGTTTCGGTGCAAACAGATAGGGAACGTTTTACTTTGCCGATTAATTTAGGCATGTACGTGTGGAATAAAGCTGCCACAGATATTAATGATGTGAAAATAAGAAATACAAATTTTACCTTAGGAGCCGGAGTTACCATTCCCTTCAGAAATAAAAGCAAATTCGCAAGTCGTAATAAATTTTTAGATTCTTTTGGCGTTTCTGCCGGAGTTCTGTTTTCGCCTGTTAAGGACGGCAACGGTGTTGAGTTTGTTACACCCGGAGTTAATCTTCCGGTATATACGGCTTTGGGCATAAGGCTTTTTAAGGTTGTTAGATTTAATGCCGGTGTTCTTGTAATCGGCGAAAAAGGAGCTCACGATTTCAAAAACTTAACGGTTATTCCTACGGCAGGATTAGCTTTAGAACTTGATTTATGGTTGGGTGTAAAAAAATAGGCAAATTAACAATATTATTGTTGGTTGTATTGGCTTACACTTCGTGTAAAATTCAATATCAGTCGGATATTACACTTTTTGAAGATTATAACGACAGTATTTATTTGAACATGCCTGACACAGGCTATTTAACTCTGAGCGATTTTACTTTATCGGAAAAGGAAACTATTAAATATAGCGTTGACTCACGTAAAGACACATCGTTATTAACAAAAAAAACCATTTCAGAAACAGACTATTTAAAGCAGCACAAAACCGAATTTAAATATCCAAGTGTGGGTTTAGAAACATCGGAAAATAATTTCTATCACAATTATTCTAACTACACTTCAGATATACCCTATACTACTCCTATTAAAGTGTCAACTAACGACGATTTGACCCTATTACAAGATAGCATAGCAAAAATTCTCAGAGAAATTAAGCAAATTCATTCAGTTTTGGATTTTCAGCAGTCTCAAATTAAATCGCTAAGTAATTCAATAAAAGTTTTTGATACTACAAGGCAGAGTAATTATAAAATTTCCGATTATAATCGTGATATACCTACCGGTTATACAGTAACAACCCCAACTGTTTATGCCAAAACCGATACCGTTTACAGATATTTGCAAGATAACAGAAATACTTATCAGCAAAACGAATTGGCAAAAGCCGAAGCCGAAATAAAGCAACTGAAAGCACAATTGGCAACAATTGGCAACAGGCAAACTAAAACCATAACCAAAACCGATACGCTTATTATCGTTAAAGAAGTGCTGACTCCAACAAAAACCGACACATCGACAAACGATAGTGTCCAGAGAGCCTTGATTGACGAGTTGAACAGCAAAACCGAGACAATAGTTTTATTTACCGATAGCATAATTCACCTACGCCAGCAAATAAACGAACTGAATGAGAAATCGGAGTATGATGTTATAGTTCAAACTGCCGATAACGACACGGTTTTGTTAGTTGCTAATTATGAAATAAATAAAAAAAGACCTTTAAACGAAACGCAAATATTAGATAGCTTCAAGCAATTGAATATTGATAATATAAAAACCGTTTTAATAAGTGGTTATACCGATGTAAGTGGCAATAGGTCAATTAATAGAAGAATTACCGAAAAACGTTTAGCGGCAATGCGTTTGCTACTAAACGATATAGGTATTGATAAGAAAAAGATTTTCATTCAAAATTTTGCCGATATTTATGCTTCAAAAAGTATAGTTGAAGCCGAAAGGCGTTTGGAAATTTTGGTGATTTATTGATAGTTTCTAAGGATAAATTTTGTGTTGGGAGTCGGCTGTTAGCTTTTGGCTCTTGGCTCTTGGCTCTTGGCTCTTGGCTTTTGGCTATGTTTTGCCAATGGCTAAAGGCTAAAGGCTAAAAGCTAACAGCCACTCATCACTCACCACCAATCACTGCCAACGGCTAACAGCAAAAAAAAAGTTGCGAGGTTCACCCGCAACTTTTTTATCACCCACCACTAATCACCATTCACTAACCACCAATTGCATTTTATTCTACTTTTACGTCCATATCAAGGTTGTAGAACATAAATGCGTAGGTATCTGCAATTTCGTCAATAACTTTTGAAGTAGGTTTGCCTGCACCGTGTCCTGCTTTGGTTTCGATACGAATAAGCACCGGATTGTTGCATTTTTGATTTGCTTGAAGTGTAGCAGCAAACTTAAACGAGTGTGCCGGAACAACTCTATCGTCGTGGTCGCCGGTGGTGATAAGAGTTGCAGGGTAGCAAGTAGTATCGTTAATATTGTGCAATGGCGAGTATTTTAGCAAGTAATGGAATTGAGTTTCGTCTTCGCTTGTACCGTAGTCGGTAGCCCAAGCCCAGCCAATAGTAAATTTGTGATATCTGAGCATGTCTAATACTCCTACAGCCGGCATTGCAACTTTAAACAAGTCGGGGCGTTGTGTCATACAAGCACCAACGAGCAATCCACCGTTTGAACCGCCTGAAATAGCTATTTTGCTTGGGTTGGTATATTTTTGTTCAATCAAGTATTCGGCAGCGCTGATAAAGTCGTCGAAAACATTTTGCTTGTTCAAAACAGTGCCAGCCATGTGCCATTCTTCACCGTATTCGCCACCGCCTCTAAGATTAGGCATTGCGTAAACACCGCCATTTTCCAAAAATATTGTTCTCGAAATGCTGAAACTTGGTGTTAGACTGATGTTGAAACCGCCGTAGCCGTACAACATAACGGGATTGTTTCCGTCAAGTTTAATATCTTTTTTGTGTACAATAAACATAGGAACTTTTGTGCCGTCTTTGCTTGTGTAGAACACTTGTTTTGTTTCGTAGTTCGATAAATCAACGTCGATATCAGGTCTGAAATATTCTGTTGATACATTATTTGCTATATCGTAAGAATAAATCACCGATGGGAAAGTAAAAGAAGTAAAGCTGTAGAACAAGGTGTTGTCATCTTTTTCGCCGCTAAACGAGCCAACCGAACCAAGTGTAGGAAGTTCTAAGAATGATAAAAACTTAGCGTCTGTATCAAGAATTTCGATTACCGAAGTAGCGTCTTTCATGTACATTGCAAATAGTTTGTCGCCGGCGTATTTTATACCTTGCAATACTTCGTTTTTCTCAGGAATAAAATCAACCCAGTTTGATGTAGGAGTTTTTGTATCTACCAATACAACTTTGTATTTGGGAGCATCTTGATTTGTGATAATTATCAGTTTATCGTCGATATTATCGATAACCGAATAATCTTTTTCAAAGCCTTTTACTATCTGAGTTATTTTGCTGTTTTTATTATTTAAGTCTTTAAAATACAAAGCGTTGCCTGTGGTACTTTCGGTTTCCGAAATAATTAAAAACCTTTCATCGTCGGTAGTACCTGCATAGTAAGTTCTTTGTGGTTTTGAAGGGTTTTCGTAAATTAAAATATCCTTATCTTGTGTATCGCCAATTTTGTGATAATAGATTTTATGATGTTCATTTACATTCGAATATTCTTTCCCTTCTTCAGGTTTTGGGTATCTGCTGTAGAAGAAGCCGTCGTCTTTCCACGATGCACCGCTAAATTTTACCCATTCAATAACGTCGGGCAATACTTCTCCGGTGGCAACTTCCATTACGTTTATGTTGCTCCAGTCGCTACCGGCTTTGTTAAGTTGGTAAGCCATGTACTTACCGTCTTTTGAAATGCTAATACCGCCTAAGGCTACGGTGCCATCTTCCGAAAGAGTATTTGGGTCGATGAGTACGCGAGCTTCGCCGTCCATACCTTCTTTAACATACAAAACAGCTTGGTTTTGTAAGCCTTCGTTTTTATAGTAAAAAACCCAATTGGCTTTTTTGAAAGGCGTACCTAATTTCGGATAATTCCATATTTTTTCCAAACGATTTTTGATTTTATCTCTGAATGGAATTTGGCTTATGTACTCTTGAGTAACTTTGTTTTGTTCTATGACCCATTTTTCGGTTTCGGCTGAAGTGTCGTTTTCCAACCAACGGTACGGGTCTGCTACTTCTATGCCGAAGTAAGTATCTACTTGGTCAACTGTAGCTGTTTCGGGATATACAACTATGATATCCTTTTTTGGAGATTTATTGCAACTTGCAAACATAACTACTATTAAAATGAGGACTAATGATAATTTTTTCATGTGTTAACTATTTTTTTGATGATTATTTTTATAAAAGTGTAAAATTATAAAATATATAAGAATTGCACCTAAAACCGCAAAGTTTTTATTTTCTAAAAAAATATACATATTGGGAAATAAATAAAAACATTTTTTCAATTAAAATATATTGATTAGTTTTGTAGAAAATATATTTAAACCGAATAAACACATTTAAAACTTAAATTAAAATATTATGAGAGAAGTAGTAATAGCATCGGCTGCACGTACAGCCATAGGAAGTTTTTTAGGAAAGCTATCACCTTTTTCGGCAACCGAATTAGGAGTATTTGCAGCCAAAGAGGCTATAAAAAGAGCAGGAATTAGTCCCGATATTGTTGATGAAGTATTGGTTGGGAACGTATTA
>JAQVEX010000046.1:0-9010 GCA_028697555.1 Lentimicrobiaceae bacterium
TTTGGCTATCAAAACAGCGTATAACGTGAATAAGAGCATCGGTTTGCTGAATTTCGGCTAAAAACTTTGCCGAACTGCTTTCAGCCTGTCCGGAGCCTTTGGTTAATCCTGGAATATCGACCAAATCAACGGTAGTTGGAACAATCTTTTCCGATTTGATGTATTCTCTAATCTTGTACAGTCTTTCGTCGGGAACAAATATTTGTCCTAAGTTCGATTTCCCGTAATTTTGTTCGGGGTCTATCTTCGAGTTGGAAACACAATTAAACAAAGTTGTTTTTCCGCAGGATGTTAATCCTATTATACCGCATTTTAAACTCATAATGTTTTTTTTGCAAAGATATGCTTATGTTATAATTTATTTCTATAAATACTAAAATTAGATTAATTATTAAGATGCAAAAATACCATATTTTTTCAAGCCAACTTGTTGCATTGCAATAGATAAGGAAGATTGTTGCAAGTTTAAGCAACGCCTATTTCGGCTTCTTCGTACCTTAAATTTTCTATAATAAAATTCTGGCGACTTGGCGTATTGTTTCCCATGTAATACTCTAAAACCTTATCGATTTCCGACGTATTTTTTAGAATTACAGGTTCAAGTCGGATATTTTTGCCAATAAAGTGTCCAAATTCTTCAGGTGATATTTCGCCCAAACCTTTAAATCGTGTAATTTCCGGATTTGGTTTAAGTTTGTCCAAAGCCTCAACTTTTTGGTCTTCGTCGTAGCAATAAATAGTTTCTTTTTTGTTACGAACTCTGTAAAGTGGAGTTTGCAAAATATATACGTGTCCGTTTTTTACAAGTTCGGGATAAAATTGCAAGAAGAAAGTCAGCAAAAGCAGTCTGATGTGCATTCCGTCAACGTCGGCATCGGTGGCAATCACTATTTTGTTGTATCTAAGGTTTTCAATACCATCTTCAACGTTAATAGCTGCTTGTAGCAGATTAAATTCGTCGTTTTCGTAAACAATTTTTTTGGTTTTTCCGTAAGAGTTAAGAGGTTTACCTCTAAGGCTAAAGACGGCTTGTGTATTAACATCTCTCGATTTTGTAATTGAACCGCTAGCCGAATCGCCTTCAGTGATAAACAAAGTGCTTTCGTCTCGTAACTCATCGTCGCTATTGTAATGCACACGACAATCGCGTAGTTTTTTGTTGTGAAGACTGGTTTTTTTAACACTCTCGCGAGCCAATTTCTTGTAGTTGGTTATTTCTTTGCGTTCTTTTTCCGACTGCAATATTTTATTGAGCAACAATTCAGCAACATCAGGATTGATGTGAAGGTAATCGTCTAATTTCTTTTTCAGAATATCGGAAATGAACTTGTAAATGGTTACTCCGCCTTCGGCTATATGTGTTGAACCTAACTTTGTTTTGGTCTGCGATTCAAAAATCGGGCTCTTCACCTTAATACTTACAGCCGCAACAATACCCGAACGAATATCGGCAGGGTCGAAATCTTTGTTGTAAAACTCTTTTATTGTACGAACATAAATTTCTCTGAAAGCCGTAAGATGCGTGCCGCCTTGTGTTGTGTATTGTCCGTTTACAAACGAGAAATACTCTTCGCCGTAGTATTTATTGGTATGTGTTAAAGCACATTCAAAATCGTTGTCGGTAATGTGAATAATTGGATATACGATTTTGTTTTCGTCTAAGTTGTTGCTGAGCATGTCAAGCAAACCGTTTTTGGCTTGTAAAGTTTCTCCGTTCAGGTTTATTGTTAAATTATTGTTCAAATAGCAATAATTCCACAGCATCTTGTCGACATATTCTTTATAGAAATGATAATTGCCGAAAATTTCTTCGTCGGGAGTAAAAGTTACTATAGTGCCGTCTTTTTCGTTGCAGTCAATTTCGCCGCTATTGCTAACAAAATTGCCTTGACTGTATTCAACAATAACAGTTCTGTTATTTCTAATACTTTGAGTAACAAAATTCGACGACAAAGCATTAACAGCTTTCAAACCAACGCCGTTAAGTCCTACGGATTTTGTAAAAGCTTCGTTTTCGTAGAGTTTTCCTCCGGTATTAATCTGCGATACGCATTCAATTACGCTACCAAGCGGAATTCCCCTGCCGTAGTCGCGCACAACAACTTGCTTATCCTTTATGGTGATTTCAATTTTCTTTCCAAATCCGGCTGCGTACTCATCAACAGAGTTGTCAACAACTTCTTTTATCAGCACGTAAATTCCGTCGTCGTGCGAAGCACCATCTCCCAACTTCCCAATGTACATACCGGGTCTGCTGCGGATGTGCTCTCTCCAATCCATCGATTTTATCGTCTCTTCCGTGTAGTTGCTTCTGTTTATTTCAGTCATCAATTTGGTTTTATTGTAATATTACTAATTTGTAGCGATATATTTCACTGCTAAATTACAAATTTATTGTAGTTGTAGACCGTCTCGGACTAAAAGTTCTCAACAATCAGTGTTTGATAAATAAATTGCAATTATTTAAGTCTGTTTTTCTATTCAAAATTTAGGTAATGAATGCAAATTGTACTTACAACTTGTTTTATGAAGTTAGATAAAGCTATGTGAGACAATAATTGCGAAGTTATTCCGACAATCTACTTCTAGTGCATTGTAGTTTTGCAATGTGCCCAGGACAAGAGTCGAACTTGCACGTCCTAATGGACACCAGCCCCTCAAGCTGGCGCGTCTACCAATTTCACCACCTGGGCGGGTTAATCTTGTTTGCAAAGATAAGTATTTTGTGTTAAAAGATGAGATTTTTTGTTTTTTTTCGCTTTTGTAGCTTATCTAAAAATATTGTCTCAAAATTGTAATAATTAATAGTTTTCTTTTAATTTTGTTCCAAATTAAAAAACAAATAAAATGAAGTATTCATACACCGAAAAAAAAGATACCCGCTCGGGTTTTGGCGATGCTTTGCATGATATAGCTCAAACCAACAAAAATATTGTCGCCTTATGTGCCGATTTAACCGGCTCTGTTAAAATGGACAAGTTTGCTAAAGCGTTTCCCGACAGATTTTTTCAAATTGGCATAGCCGAAGCGAATATGATTTCCATGGCTGCCGGTTTTGCTGTGGGTGGAAAAATTCCTTTTACCGGAACTTTTGCAAACTTTAGTTCTTCCCGTGTTTACGACCAAATAAGACAATGTGTTGCGTATTCCAATACCAATGTTAAAATATGTGGATCGCATGCAGGTCTTACCACAGGCGAAGACGGAGCCACGCATCAGGTTATGGAAGACCTTGGCATGATGAAAATGTTGCCAAATATGGTAGTTATCAATCCATGCGACTATAATCAAACCTATCAGGCAACAAAGGCAATAGCCGAATATTACGGTCCGGTTTACCTACGTTTTGGTCGTCCTGCAATGCCTGTTTTTATTCCAAAGGATATGCCTTTTGAAATCGGTAAAGCTATTGTGTTGAACGAAGGTACTGATGTTAGTATTTTTGCTACCGGACACATGGTTTGGTTTGCTTTGCAAGCTGCAGAAGCCTTAGAAGAACAAGGAATAAAAGCCGAGGTTATTAATATTCATACTATAAAACCACTTGATACCGAAGCAATTATCAAATCAATAAGCAAAACAGGTTGTGCTGTTGTAGCCGAAGAACACTTTAAAAACGGCGGCTTAGGCGAAAGTATTGCCGGACTTTGTGCTCAGCTGTTGCCTACACCTATCGAGTTTGTCGCACTTGGCGATACCTTTGGCGAAAGCGGAACTCCCGATGAGCTTTTGAAGAAATACGGCTTAGACGACGTACATATCGTTAAAGCAGCTAAAAAGGCAATCAGCAGAAAATAAACAAATTGTTTTTTGATGAAGGCAATAAATTTAACATCTACAAGAACATTATCCCTTATCATAGTTGTAATTTCGGCTCTCGCGTTTATTCCATTTTTGGGTGGTGTAAATCTTTTTGATTGGGACGAAATTAATTTTGCTGAGTGTGCTCGCGAAATGATTGTTGACGGCAACTATATAGATGTTCAAATTGCCTTCCGACCGTTTTGGGAAAAACCTCCGCTTTTTGTTTGGATGCAGGTTGTAACTATGAAAATATTCGGTATTAACGAATTTGCGGCTCGTTTGCCAAATGCCATAGCCGGAATAGTTACTTTGCTCACTATATTTTTTATGGGGAAAAAGCTGCATTCAAAAGCTTTCGGACTTGTGTGGTCTTTTGTTTATTTCGCTTCGGTTTTGTCGCATTTCTATTTCCGCTCAGGAATAATAGACCCTTGGTTTAACTTCTTTATGTTCGTTTCGATTTATTTCTTTTTCAAACTGCAAATTAGCGATACCAAAAAGAAAAGAAATCTTTCGGCTTTATTGAGTGGAGTTTTTGTCGGTTTGTCCATTCTTACAAAAGGTCCAGTCGGATTGCTAATTGTAGGAGCAGTTGTATTTATATTTTTACTGATGCAAATTATCAAATCGCAAAAGTTTGTTATAGCAAAAGATTCCGAAGCCGAAACCAAACCTTTAAAACTACTGTCGCTAACCGAATGGCTTATTTTTCTTTCGTCAATAATTATTGTGGGTAGTATTTGGTTTATCTTGCAAATTATAGGTGGTAATCTACAAACAGTAATAGATTTTATTGCTTATCAAATTCGGCTGTTTCTAACTCCTGATGCAGGACATGGCGGCAACTTTCTGTATCACGTTGTTGTTCTGCTGATTGGAATGTTCCCTATATCAATATTTTCGCTCAAATATCTTTTCAGAGTTAAAGACAAACAATCTGTTGCTGATATTTTCGCGGTTTTAATGCAAATTTTGTTTTGGTTCGTTCTTATTTTATTCACAATTGTTAAAACCAAAATAGTGCATTACAGTTCCTTATGTTATTTCCCGATGAGTTTTCTGGGAGCATATTGCTTGATTCATATTTTTGAAGGAAAAGTAAAATGGAGCCGACTTACCAATGTTTTGCTGATTATTATTGCTGCCGTATTTTCGTTGGTAGTTGCCATCGTTCCGCTTATAGAAAAATATAAGCAAGAGATAATACCATACATAAAAGACGATTTTGCTGTGTTAAACCTTCAAGCCGAAGTCAATTGGTTACGTTGGGAGTGGGTGATAGCATTAATCTTTTTTATTGTAGTTATTGTCGCTGTAGCGATGAGCAGAAAGAATAAATACAAAAAAGCGTTTATAACCTTGTTTTCCGCTTCGGCGTTATTTATCATAAGTATAATTTATATTTTTCCTTATAGAATTGAGAAATACACTCAGGGAGCAGTAATAGAGTTTTACAAATCTGTCGCAGATGAGGATTGCTACGTGCTAACTTCCGGATTTCACACTTATGCAAGTCATTTCTATACCAAAAGCATACCTTCCGATTATAAACCTGCACTGCAATTACTGACAAAAAAGCCCGATAAACCCGTATATTTAGTTCTTAAAGAACCCCATTACAATCAGAATAAACACTTAGTTGTGGCTATGGAAGTCCATTTGAAAAAGAATGGCTGGGTAGTGCTTAAGCTGGCACCGTAGTAGGTGGTGGCAATTAGCAATGAACAATTAACAATGAACAATGAACAATTGGGGCAAGTTCTGAGTTCCGAGTCTAAAAACTCCTAACTCCTGACTCCTGACTCCTAACTCCTGACTCTTAACTCCTAACTCGTAACTCGTAACACGCACCCCGCAACACTTAATGCCTTCTCCTCATACCTCCACCGCCTCTACGTTGGTAGTTTTGGTCGAAGCCTTTTAGATTGTACGAAACACTTAGCATAAAGTATCTTGCCAAAGTGTTGGTAGTTGCTTGTTCAATATAGTTGAGATTGGCAATTTGGTCTATACTTAAGCTCTTGTTAAATATATCAAAGGCGGCAAGTCTGACTTCAAACTTATTACTTTTACCCAACAACCTTCTGATTGAAGCATGCCACAAAGGTATAGGATTTGCAGCTTGTATTTTCGAGTTGTAATAGTAGTAATAGTCGAAACTACTTTCGAAGTATGTTTTATTTATAAACTGCCACTTAATATCGGCATTTAAGCGTAAGGTATAAAAGTTATTATTAAGCGTTTTGTTTACTTGATAGTTATTAGTCGAGTAATTGAAACGAGTAGTAAATGAGAAATTAAAATTATGGTTAGGGGTAAGATTAAATCTTAATCTGGTTCTTCCCGTATTTGCATCATTCCAATCTTTGACATTATTAATTTCCGAGGGTTGTTTCCGATATGAATAGCCAACCATAAAGTCGGTTGTAAGTTTTGTTTTAATTATCGGAAAGCTCGTCCAAATGTATGAATATACGCTATGTTCGTTGTCCATGTTTGTAGGTTTGGCTACGGTAATAACACCTTTTCCCGGGACAAATGTTGTGTTTAGAGCGTAGTATATAGGATTTTGCGTGAGACTATATCCTGCGTGCATATTAATACTGCTAAACGATGAAGGATTAAATAATCGCAAATTCATGTCAACGCTGTGATATGTTGAAGGCAGCAGATTAATATTACCTAAATATTGATATGCCGGATTGCTCGTATTTTTCACAGGTTGCAAATACGCATAACTTGGAGGTGATATGGTTTTACTGTAGTTTACCCCAAACATATTGTTTTGGCTCATCATGTAATTAACCATAACATTTGGAGCAAAGTTATAATATACCTTGTTTAGCTTGTCGGGGCTCCAATCGAAACCTTTGTCAAGTGCGTTTAGACCGTCCATTCCTATGCGTTCGGCTGCAAAACCTACGGCAATATTCAAGCCGTCGTATGAGTATCTTATCGAACTTCCAACACGGTTGAATAAGGTGGTTTGTTTATAAAGATTGCTCAAACTGTCAATTCTGGCAGAATCTAAAACAACATCATGAACCTGATTGTTGTTCTGAGTTATGTTATTACTAAAGTTGCTAAAAAATTCGAGAAAGAACTTAGAAGACAAGGGTTCGGTGTACAATAAACTCGATTTTATTTCTGTTACCGAATTGTCGGTCTTGGCATACTGTTGTATTAATTCATTAGGGGTTAGCGCATTAAACAGTTCGTTAAGGTTTTTCAAACTAGTGTTATTTTCGGAGTTTTGAGTATTAAATCCGCCACTTAACGAAAACGAGCGTCCCAATTTTTTAAACTTATGATTGTATATGGCTGCAGAAGTGATCGCATATTTGTCAATATCTTTTATTGAAGATAGTTGCAAATGGTTTGAAGGCTCAAGGCTAAGGTCGGTAAACCATTGATTTTGCAAATTATTATCGTTGTCGCCACTGAAATTAACATTGACTTTTGCAATAATTTTATTAGCCGAGTCGAAATCGTGTTCAAATCTAGTGCCAATGCTGTGATTAAACACTTTGTTGTTGTAGTTTAAAGTGTCGTATTTATTAAATCCGCTTAAACTGTCCAATATGGTTTTGCGAAACGAATTTCTTATGTAATCCAAATCGGTTTGGTTGTACAGGTAGCTCGTATTAAACTTGGTTTTTGAGTTATCGTAATTATAGTTTGTTCCGCCGCCGTAGTTATTGGTAAAGCCTTTGCCATCGAATCTGGAAACACCCGAAATTCGGTAGAAGTTATAATCTCCCACACTTGCAATAAACCCAAAGTCGCCGTTGTCGTACTCGGTAAAGGCATTATTCCCCTTAAATTCAGAGTAGTCGCTCCAGTTCAAACCTGTTTGGTTGATATTGTTTCCGTATCCAATAAACGAAAGTTGCGATTTAGTTGTAAAGCGGTTGTAGTTTCCCCTGAGAGCCCAACGATCCTGCGTTCCGCCGGCAACCGACAGTTTCCCGAATGCTCCTGTCTTGTATGCTTCTTTAAGCTCAAGGTTCATTGCTTTTTCTTGTGTGCCGTCGTCAATGCCTGTAAGCTGCGCTTGTTCCGATCTTTCGTTATAAATTTGTACTCTGGAAACAGATTCGGCACCTAAGTTTTTTGTAACACTTTTGGGGTCGTTGCCAAAAAACGTTTTTCCTTCAACGTAAACCTTTTTCACTTCTTGTCCCTGAGTGGTTATTTTACCGTCGCTATCAACTTCAACTCCCGGAAGTCGCGAAAGCAGGTCTTCAACCGTAGAGCCCGGAGGTACAATAAAAGTTGTTGCGTCAAACTCAACAGTGTCGCCTTTGATAAACAAAGGAGCTTTGGCAGCTCTAACGACAACTTCCAACAAATCAGTTTGAATGGGTTTCAGCTCTATGCCTTTTAAAATCAAAGTTTTTTCATTTGTAGGCAGTATGTTTTGTTGGTGTGGAATGTAGCTAACATGCGAAATCTTTAAGATTTGCGTTTCATTTTTAATATTATTCAGTTTAAATTCTCCATTTTCATTGCTTGTAGTAAAACTAACCAAAGTTGAGTCTTTAACCGAAAGCAACATTATTGTAGCAAATGGGACTGAGTTTTTCGACGAGTCGATTAGCGTTCCTTCAATATTGACTCTTGAAGGCATTTGTGAGTAAGCTTTGTTTGTTGTTATTGCTAGCGACAGCAACAAACAAATTGTAATAGCAATTCTGTTCATCTGAGTTTATTATTTTAGCCCTTTTAAAATTATTGTTTTTTTGTAACGTAAAACATTACAAAATTATTTTAAACGTTTAATTTTGCAAAAAAACACCATTAATTATTGTTAAATGGTTTATAAATTGTTGTTAAAATAGAAAATTCCATATAGGTGAAGAAGATATATAGTTTGGTTATTAAGTCGTATGTAGGACCATTATTTTCAACATTTTTTGTTGTAATATTTGTCTTGCTCATGCAATTTGTATGGACTTACGTAGATGTAATGGTGGGCAAGGGCTTAAGTTGGCAGGTAATAGCAAAACTGTTGTTTTACGCATCGTTTACCTTTTTGCCTACGGCTTTGCCTATTTCCATACTGCTTTCGTCAATAATGTCTTTCGGAAATTTGGGTGAAAACAACGAGTTGGTGGCAATTAAGTCGGCGGGCATTAGCATGAGAAAGATTTTTATACCAATAAGTGTTATCGTTCTTTTTGTCAGCGTTGCGACTTATTTTTAT
>JAQVEX010000046.1:9020-19614 GCA_028697555.1 Lentimicrobiaceae bacterium
CGTTTCCGTACGCTAATATGAAGTTTCGTTCAACCTTGTACGATGTCAGACAGAAAAAACTTGCGCTGAATATTCCCGAAAACGTTTTTTATTCGGGCTTAGACGGTTACGTTATTAAAATTGGAGAAAAAGGTAGTGACGGCTCTATCATCAAAAAAGTAATGATATACGACCATACCGACCAAAGGGGCAATAACAAACTTATTGTCGCCGATTCGGGAATTATGCAAAAAACCTCCGACGACAACTTTTTGCTGTTAACTTTGTACGATGGCGTCAACTACGAAGAACCTATTGAAGCTAACTTGGTTAAGGATAAAACCTATAGGAAAATATATTTTAAGCAAGAGAAAATAAAATTCGATTTGTCGCAATTTCAATTAGCAACCACCGATGGGAATTTGTTCAAAGATTCATATCATATGCTAAATAGCAAGCAGTTGCGGCAAGCAAGCGATTCGTTGGCTGTAGAAATAAAAGCACTTCACAAAGAAACTCACCGAACCATATCGAGTTACTTACCTTATTACAGTTATTGCGATTTCGGGAATAAGGATATTGTAGGCAAGACAGACAAGGAGTTTGACAGTAATTTTTTGCAGACTGCTAAAAATAATATTTATATCGTAAAAGATGCAGTAAATAATGTGCGAAATACCAAAACTTCATTTCAATACACGCAACAATTTGCCGAAACGCAATCCGTTTTGAAAGCGCGACACGACAACGAATTTAACAGAAAGTTTGCGGTCTCGTTCGGATGTTTTGTGCTGTTTTTGATAGGTGCACCGCTTGGAATTATCATCAGACGCGGAGGTTTCGGCTTGCCTATAGTGGTTTCGGTAGTTCTGTATGTAATTTATCACGTAATTTCATTTACAGGTGAAAAGGTCGTACGTTCTTTAGTCATCGATTCGTGGTTAGGCATGTGGATGGCTAATATTGTGCTTTTACCCGTAGGATTACTGCTGATGTACTATGCTGTTAACGATAGCATATTTTTAAGTTCCGAAACTTACAAACATCTGTATCAGAGATTGAAAATTAAAATCAAATCCCGTAGCAAAACTAAAAAATGATGAAGATATTAATGATATGCAATAAGTCGCCGTATCCCAAAACCGACGGAGGTGCAATTGGCTTATACAACAATATAACGGCATTATCAAAAGCAGGTTACAAAATTAAAGTAATTGCAGCCAACACCAATAAAAATTGGGTTAAAGCCGAAGATGTTCCCGACGATTTTATGGCAATAACAAATCTTGAACTTATTCCTGTCAATTTATCATTAAATGTGTTTTCGGCGTTGTATAACCTGTTATCGGGTCAGTCGTACCATATAAGCCGATTTTATACAAAACAGTTTGAAAACCGAATAATCGAAGTGTTAAAGTCTGAGGAATTTGATATTATTCAGTTAGAGTACCTTCCAATGGCTTTGTACATCGATGTTATCAGAAAACACACCAAAGCACCTATTGTTCTTCGCAACCACAATGTTGAATATAAAATTTGGGAAAAGATTACCAAAAACACAAAAAATCTGTTCAAAAAGTGGTATTTAAAGCAGTTGGTAAAGACTTTAAAACATTTTGAAATCTCGGCTTTAAGAAAAGCCGACGGCATTATTTCAACAACTACAATCGACGCCGACGAGTTTTTGAAACTTGCTCCCGGCAAAAAAGTAATTGCAATACCTACAAGTTTTAACATTGAGCAATTACCGAAAGACTATTCGCTTTGCGGCAATCCTAACATTTTCCATCTCGGAGCTATGAACTGGTATCCCAACGAAGAAGGCGTAAAATGGTTTGTTCAAGATGTGTTTCATTTAATTAAAAATCGAATTCCTGAAATAAATTTGCATTTGGCAGGTCGTAATATGCCCGAATGGCTTACCAATCTTAATGTTGATGGAATAATAGTTGATGGCGAAGTTGACGATGCTTTCGACTATATGAAAAAGTTCGACATAATGGTTGTTCCGCTACTTTCGGGAAGTGGAATTAGAGTAAAGATAATAGAAGGAATGGCTTTGGGTAGAGCTATCGTTACAACAACAATAGGAGCCGAAGGTATTAACGTTGAAAACAACAAAAATATCATAATAGCTGATTCTCCTTCTGATTTTGCCGATGCTGTAGTTTATTTGTACAACGATGCCGAAAAACGCCAACAACTAAGTGTTAATGCACGGTCGTTTGTAGAGGAGGAGCATACAAGCGAGAAATTAATGATTAAACTTACCGATTTTTACAATCGACTTAAAAAATAAGGCTCTAAATGTTTTCAAATTATTCGGGTTTTGAATACGAAGCAGGTTGCGATGAAGCAGGTAGAGGCTGCCTTGCAGGTCCTGTTGTTGCTGCTGCCGTTATCTTCCGAAAAAATTACAAAAACAACGCTATTATCGACAGCAAAAAACTTTCGGAGAAAAAGCGTAACGGCTTGGCTGAAATCATAAAAAAAGATGCGCTGCATTACGCAATTGCCACAGTCGATAATAACACCATAGATGAAATAAATATACTCAATGCTTCAATTCTTGCTATGCACAAAGCATTGGATATGCTACCGCAGAAACCCGAATTTATTATTGTTGATGGCAATAAGTTTAAGCCATACCACGATATTCAGCACAAGTGCATTGTCAAAGGCGACGATTTGTATCTTTCAATTGCGGCAGCTTCTATTTTGGCAAAAACTTATCGTGATAAAATTATGTGCAAACTTCATCAGGAGTTTCCTTTTTACAATTGGGACAAAAATAAAGGCTATCCTACAAAGTTTCACAAAATGCAAATTCATAACCACGGATTAACAAAACATCATAGGACAACCTTTAATTGCCTGTAAAACCAGTGTATATATGGCTTTTGTTTCATTTCTTTACATCCGTAAAAATACTTCAAAAAATCACCCAAATTAATGATTGATTTACTACCTTTGTAAAAAAATAAATGTGTAAAAAAAATAAATGAGCGAAATAATTATCAACATAGAACCGTACAATCCAACCGACATTTTTGGAATCCAAAACAATAACATTAACCTTCTCAGAGAATTATATCCTAAATTAAAAATCATTGCTCGCGACCAGCATATCATCGTGCTTGGTCAGGCAGAAGAAACCGAAGAGTTCAGACAGCTGATGGATAATGTTATGAATCATTTCGATAGGTACGGCAAAGTTGATAACAGTGATATTAAAAAACTTGCAAATGGGGATTACGCAGACAAAGAAGACGATGCCAACAGTGCCGATACCAACGTTTTGGTTTACGGACGTTCGGGAAATGTAATTCGCTCAAGGACTGTGAATCAGCACAGAATGGTTTCGGCAATTAAAGAAAACGACATGCTTTTTGCCATTGGTCCTGCCGGTACCGGAAAAACCTATACGGCTGTGGCATTGGCAGTCAAGGCATTGAAAAATAAGGAAGTCAAGCGTATTATTCTGACAAGACCTGCCGTTGAAGCAGGAGAAAATTTAGGTTTTTTGCCGGGCGATTTAAAAGAAAAACTTGACCCCTATCTACGTCCGTTGTACGATGCGCTGCAAGATATGTTGCCGCCCAACAAACTCATGTCGTACATCGACGAAGGAGTCATTGAAATTGCACCGCTCGCTTTTATGCGTGGAAGAACCTTAGAAAAAGCTTTTGTTATTCTTGACGAAGCTCAAAACTGCACGCTTTCGCAACTTAAACTTTTCCTAACTCGTATGGGTAGGATGTCGAAGTTTATTATAACCGGCGATATTACTCAAATTGACTTACCCAAAAAAAGTCAATCCGGCTTGCTTTATGCACAAAAAACTCTTGGACATATTAAAGGAATTTCTTTTGTGTGGCTTGACAGCAGAGATGTTATCCGACATGCCTTGGTTACCGAAATTATTGATGCATTCGATAAGTACGAAACGCAGCAAGAACAAGTAAGCGACAAAAAAGTTGAAAATAAAAATAACGAACCTAAATAAAGCAACAAATGCAAAATATTATAACTAAAACCGATTTAAACATACCCAATTGTACAAGCAAATACATAGGCAAAGTCCGCGATGTTTACAACATAAACAACGATTTGCTTGTTATGGTTACAACCGATAGAATTTCAGCTTTTGACGTTGTATTACCGAGAGCCATTCCTTACAAAGGTCAGGTTTTGAACCAAATAGCAGCCACGTTTTTAGACAATACTTCCGATATAGTTCCTAATTGGAAAATTGCAACACCCGACCCAATGGTTACAGTTGGAAGATTTTGCGAACCGTTTAAGGTAGAAATGGTTGTCAGAGCTTACCTTACGGGTCATGCTTGGCGCGAGTACAAAGCGGGAAAACGCACTTTGTGCGGTGTTCAGCTTCCCGAAGGAATGAAAGAACACGACAAATTCGACAAACCTATTATAACACCTACCACTAAAGAAGTTGACGGACACGATCAGGATATTTCTGCCGAAGAAATTGTTAGTAATGGTTTGGTATCAAAAAGCGATTATAAGATGTTGGAAGAATACACTTATAAATTATTTGAAAGAGGAACTCAAATGGCTGACCAAAGAGGACTTATCTTGGTTGATACCAAATATGAATTTGGAAAAAGAGACGGACAGATTTTTTTGATAGATGAAATTCATACTCCCGATTCGTCGCGTTATTTTTACAAAGAAGGTTATCAGCAACGTCAGGATAGAGGCGAACAACAAAAGCAACTTTCAAAAGAATTTGTTAGAGAATGGCTGATAGAAAACGGCTTTCAAGGATTGGAAGGTCAAGTTGTACCCAGCATGAGCGACGACTTTGTAAATCAAGTATCTGAAAGATACATTGAACTGTACGAAAAAATTACCGGAAACAAATTTGTAAAAACCGACACCGACAACGTGGCTCAAAGAGTACAAAACAACGTTAGCAATTTTATTTCGTCGTATTATCGTTAATCGAAATAATAATCTTGAAACAATTGGTGCAACTCGTCAAATCTTGACAAAAGTTTATCAATAATCATTCTGTTGTCGGAAATATAAGGCGTATTGACAAAACCTTCGTATTTTTCGTTGATATAATTTTGCACAATTAACGAAGAAAAGTCGTACATAAGTTTTTCAAACAAATCTTCTTCGTCAACTAACGACTGCAAATGAAAAATACGAGCGAAATTTTTCATCTTATATATTTTGGCGGTATCGCCGTTGCAATGCAGAACTTTACTTTTGTTTAAATCGGGGAGGTCGAAATAGTCTATAGAATCGGAAAACACAACCACACTCGGATTTGAATTTGAAAAAATAATAGGTAAGTCTAAAATTTCGCCTACGATAGCAATAATAATAGCGTAGGTGCAGCCAGTGGCATCTTGTTTTATATCTTTGAAAAGAGCCGAATTATTTAAAAAATTCCACTCAGGGTTGCTCTGAGAATTGATAATATCTCTAATTATCACAGGTGCAGCCGTCGGATTGTACGAGTTGTTTAATTCCAACCAAACCACCTTACAAAAATTGCGTATTCCGGTTTTAATTTCTTCAACAGTCGAATCGTAGTCGCTCATTAAATCATGCGACACAAACAAAGGACACACACTTGCAAAACAATCTTCAAGACTCATATACTCATCTTTGTCCCATTCATACGTGTTTTCCATTATGGCTTTTAAAATAATATGATTGAGAAGTCGAGACAGTTTGTTTTTATTGTCGTTGTTAATTTGTTCTTTCCTAAACTCATTGATTATTGAGTACGCATCTCTGCCGTATTCGTCGTACAAAGAAGTCGCAATAAGCTCAACAACGTCTGAGTTGTAATCGTCAAGTAGCGATAGTACGTTTTGCAGTGTGTCGGTGTTACTTAATAGCATTAAATTATAGCCTTATAAAATTAACGGCTGCAAAGTTACAGTATTGCTGTTATTCAACAAAGAAAAAGCGTAATTACTTTTCAACATGGAGATTGTTAATTGGAGGTTACGGGGTGCGTGGTGCGGGTTACGGGTTGCGGGTTATCCCGAAGTTTCTGGAGTCATTGAGTCCGGTAAAATTAGAAATTAGAAGTCAGAAGTGCCAATGCTTGTTTTTGCGATGTGGGTTTATTTCTGCGACTTTGTTAAGCTGTTTTGTAATCAATAAACTTTACTTATTTTGCAACCAATAATCTGACATAAATAAGATGAGCAATAGGCAAAATTTTACTCTAAAAAAGGGACGGCATACATTTCTTCTGAATGGAGTTCGAAATAAATCCTTAGTGAGAACGGGAAGTTCCGAGCCTGCGAGGAAATCACCCGCACGAACTTAGGATTTATGAGAACGTAATTCAGAAAAGAAATGTCAGCCTTGACTTTTTGGTTCTTTTGTGTCAAGACAAAAGAACGTAAGAAAGATTGAAACCTTTAAAGCTAAAAATAGCTACACACGCTTTACAAAAGCGTGCGAGCTAGGAATTTAAATTTAATAAGTTAATGCTTTTAGAAACAATTACCACACGATGCAATCGTGCGGTAGCGTGGGGGTAGCTCTTGGCTATTGGCTTTTAGCTCTTGGCTATATTTAGCAAACAGCTAACAGCAAACAGCTAACAGCCAACAGCCAACGGCTAAAGGTAAAAAAGTTACGAGTTTCGAGTCATAAGTTTCAAAATTCCTGACTCAGAACTCAGAACTCAACACTTCGGACTTCCGTCTTCGGTCTTCCAACCCTATAAGCCAACAGTCAACAGCTAATGGCTAACGGCTAAAAGCTAAAAGCTAACGGCTAATTTAAAGCCTACCAAGCACCAACTCAATCATTCTCTTAACATCTTCTTTGTAGTTGTTCGAAAATGTTTTATTGACTCTATTTGCAATAATGGTACAAATTGTAAGAGTATTATGTCCTAACATTTGTCCCAATCCGTACAAAGCCGAACTTTCCATTTCAAAGTTAGCGATAGGAATATTTTGGTAATAAAAATTTTCTACCAAACCGTTAAATTCGGGGAAAGCCAAATTCAGTCTTAGCTCTCTGCCTTGCGGAGCATAAAATCCGGGCGAAGTAAGCGTTATGCCGTGTTTTAAATCAAAAGCGTACTTCTCAAGCAAGCAACTGCTGGCTTTGACTGAATAAATACTCGGCAAGTTCGATTTCCAATCGGTATGTTTTATAAACTTGTCAATCAATTTTCTTTCAAAAACCGATTCGGAGTTTTCGTAAAAGTATAACAAACCGTCTAAGCCAACCGTATAAGCCGATGCAATGAAGTCGCCGGCGTTGATATTGGCGTTAAGTCCGCCCGAAGTGCCGAGACGTATCAAGTTTAAAACACGTTTGTTTTCTTTTACTATTCGGGTTTTAGGGTCAATATTAACTGCTGCATCAAGTTCGTTTACAACAATATCAATATTATCGGTTCCCATGCCCGTTGATATTACCGTTAGCCTTTTATTTCCAACATATCCGGTTTTGGTGTGGATTTCTCTGTTTTGTTTTTCAACTTCAACTTTGTCGAAGTATGAGGCTATAACGCTAACTCTAGCGGGGTCGCCGACAAGTATCACCGTATCGGCAATGTCGTCGTTGTGTAAGTGCAAATGGTAAACTGAGCCGTCGGCATTTAATATAAATTCTGATTCAGGAATTCTGTCTTTCATAAAATTGTCAATTTATTATTTTTGTACAAAGATAAACAAAACCGCAATCAACGAATATTTTTTTTGGTCGTGAGTTTTATTTAATAAAAAAATAATATTTATGAATGTTAGTATTTTAACCATAGGCGATGAAATTCTGAACGGATATATTGTAGATACAAATTCAGCTTGGATTGCTCAAGAAATCAATAGTTTAGGTTTGGAACTTGTTCAAATACTCACTGTGAATGATAATATAAGCAATATTGAAACAGCAATAAGGCAATTATTCGGCATTTCAGATGCAGTAATAGTTACAGGAGGATTGGGTCCAACAAGCGACGATTTAACGGTAGAAGCAGTTAGCAAGTATCTTGGCACAAATCTCATTCTGAACGACGAAGCTCTACGCGATATGGAAAATATTTTGAGCAACAAAAACATACCGCTTACAGAAACCAACAAAAAGCAGGCTTACCTGCCCGAAGGTTGCTTACCAATCAGAAATATGTGCGGAACCGCTCCGGGTGTGTTTTGCCAAAACAACAACAAACTACTTTTTGTTATGCCGGGAGTTCCTAACGAAATGAAAGTGATGATGAAAAATTTTGTTATTCCAAAATTAAGTGGTTTATCTGAAAACATCATCAACAACGTGTATATTCATACTTTCGACACACCCGAATCGTTGCTTTTTGATATTGTAAAGCTATTTGAAAAGGAACTACCAAAAAACATAAAACTTGCTTACTTGCCAAATTACGGAAAAGTAACGCTGCGACTGACCGAAATCATCAGCAAAAACCAAGCTGCAAACAGCAAAGCTGAATTTTACTCACAGAAACTGAAAGAATTATTGCTGAAAAACAAAGTTTTAATTTCGGAACATAAAACTTGGGAAGCGTTTCTTGCAGATTTGCTAACTAAGCAAAAACTGACAATTGCCACAGCCGAAAGTTGCACAGGCGGAGCCATTGCCAAAGCAATCACGTCGGTGTCGGGAGCTTCCGCATTTTTTAAAGGCAGCGTAGTTGCTTACTCAAACAGCATAAAACAAAGCATCTTAAACGTTCCTACAAGTGTTTTAGACGAATACGGAGCTGTTAGCGAACAGACCGTTACTTACATGGCAAAAGGTGTTAAAGAAAAATTTAATACCGATTGTGCTATTGCAGTTTCGGGTATTGCAGGACCTACCGGTGCTACAAATACCAGGAAAGTCGGTGATGTTTGGATTGCTGTTGCAATTGATAATAATTTAATTGCCAAAATGTTCCATTTTACCGGCGGCAGAACCGCAAACATCGAAATGAGTGCCAATACAGCATTGCGTATGATGATACAAAATTTACAACCAAAATAGAAATTTATGATGTGTCTCATATCAAAAAGTTCTTATCTTTGCCGTCTTTAAAAATTAATTAATAAAATAAAAAACGACCTTTAAATAGTTTAATTACTAACACTAAATTTTATAATGGAAGAAACTGTACTTAACAAAAACAACGAAGAACAGCAAGACAAAAACGTGCAAGATGGCACGAATACTCAGGAAACTAATACAAGTATTATTTCCGATGATGTTTTACATGGAATGACGGTTTTGCATCAAGATGTTTTCCCAAATATTGGGAAAGTTGAAAAAGCAGATTTGCAAGTCGAAGAAAAGGTAAATGAAAAGCAAGAAATGCCTGTAGAAGAATCGCCTGTTGCAGAAACTGAAAAATCCGTTAAAGAAGAAGTTAAATTTGAAGTAAGCGGTAGCGATATCGAAGACGATGAAGATGAGGATGACGACGATGAAATTGACAGCGAAGAAGAAAAAGATTTCGAGAGGCTGATTGAAACGTTTACAGTCGAACAACTTGTCGAAAAATTGGAGGAATTGGTTGTAAGCGAAGATATTCCGCACATTAAACCAAAAGTAGCTGCAATAAAAAGCTTGTATTTGGTTTTAGCTTCAAAAGAACAAGAGAAAAAACTGAGCGACAAGCAAGAAGACGATGAACAACAAGACGATACCGAAGTTGCTGTTGCCGACGAAAATATAATTACCGAAGAGTTGAAAGCTCGATTCGACGAAGCTTTTAATAAGTATAGAGCTAACAGAATAAAATATAACGAGAAATTAGAGGAGAAGAAAAAAGAGAATCTAAAGGTTAAGAATGAGATTTTAGAATCGCTCCGACAACTAATTGAATCGGAAGAAACTTTAAAGAAAACCTACGACGAGTTTAAAGAACTGCAAGAAAAGTGGAAAGCAGTAGGACCTGTTCCACGCAGTTCAGTTAGCGAATTGTGGAAAAACTACCACTTTTTAATTGAAAAATTCTTCGATAAAGTTAAAATCAACAAGGAGTTAAAAGACCTTGACTTGAGGAAGAATTTGGAATTTAAAATAGCTTTATGCGAAAAAGCCGAAGATTTACTTTTAAGCCAAAGCATTACTCGTTCGTTTAAAGAGTTGCAAAACTTGCACGAAGAATGGAAAAACATTGGACCTGTTCCGCAAGATAAAAGCGACGAAATTTGGGATAGATTCAAAATGGCATCCGACAAAATAAATGCTCGTCGTAAAGAGCATTTTGAAGCCATGCGTTCGGAATTGGAAGCCAATTACGCTGCCAAAGTGGTTTTGTGCAAGGAAGTTGAAGAAGTTGTTGCCAAAGAAAATAAAACTCACAAAGAGTGGACTGACGCAACCAACAAAGTAAACGAGTACTTTAAACTATGGAGAGGTGTTGGTAGAGTTCCTAATAAAGTAAACGAAGAAATTTGGGATAGGTTTAAATCGCAATTAGATGCGTTTTACGAAAACAAAAAACATTTTTACGATAAAATAAGAGAAGAACAACAAAACAATTACAACAAAAAGTTAAACCTTGTTCTTCAAGCCGAAAATCTTTCCACTTCCACCGATTGGAAATCAACTACTCGCGAATTTATCGATTTGCAAAAAGAGTGGAAAACCATAGGACCGGTTC
>JAQVEX010000047.1 GCA_028697555.1 Lentimicrobiaceae bacterium
CCTATACAGACACAATAAATACAGCTACAAACAAATATCCAAGTCCCGGTATTTATCAGGTAATACTAACCATGCACAACGATTGGGGTTGCAGTGGTAGCGATACAACAAATATTGAAGTCAAAGCCTGTTTGATAGCTAACTATACCTGCGATTCTGTGGTATGTCAAGGTCAAAAAGTGTATTTTGCTGATAGCAGCAACAGTCTTGCACAGATAACTAGAAGATACTGGAACTTTGGAGACGGGTCTGATACCACTTACCAAAATTATGTACCTGTTATAGAACACACCTACGAAAATCAAGGTGTTTACACGAGCAAATTTGTCATAGAAGCAAATGTAGATGGTATTGTTTATTCCGACAGTACAGAAAGACAGATTATTGTCAAAACAGCACCTATAGCAGACTTTATCACACAAAATCAATGTTTGGGCAGGAGTGTTGAGTTTGTTGACAGCAGTAGCAATTACAGCAACAAAAGACTGATATACCGTTGGGATTTTGGAGACAATAACACAAGCCAGGATACATCGAGTTTAAGAAATCCGAGATATTATTACAACTTGCCGGGAACTTACAATGTTACGCTAAGAGTAAATAATATCTTCGGCTGTACTGATAGTATTGTTAAGAGCATTGACATACAACAACCGCCCACTGCTAACTTTGAGAGCTCGCTATCATGTAGCGGTAAAAACACATACTTCTTTGATGCGTCAAGTTCTAACACCTCTGAGCTTGTAAGTTGGGGTTGGACTATGACGGGAAGCAACGGAGAAATTGCCTACATGGAAGGCAGAACACCGCAATACAACTTTGGAGCTCCGGGCAACTACAAGGTTAATTTGACAGTAGCCGACACCAACGGTTGTACAGATAGCATAAGCAAATATGTAACTGTTTACGGTTCGCCTATAAGTGCGTTCAGATGGAACAAAGACGTAGACAAAATACAAGGTAAATTACAAATGATTAACGGAACCATAGGTGCACAAAACTACTATTGGGACTTTGGAAACGGTACATTCTCACAAGAAAAAGAACCTACAATCACTTACAATTACAGCGGCGATTACACCATTACGCTTGCATCTGTCAACGAATACGGCTGTGTGGACACTGCACGTGCCAAATATACTCTGCTTTTCAAAGGCTTATACATACCAAATGCTTTCGTGCCCGGTGGTACAAACAGCGATCTAAGGATATGGAAGCCTGTAGGCATGAACCTTGCTACTTACAGAGCCGAAGTTTATGACCAGCACGGCAACCTGATATGGAGCAGTAATAAACTTACAAGCCAGGGTGAGCCTGCCGAAGGCTGGAACGGTAAATATAAAGACAAACCTTGTCCGCAAGATGTCTACGTATACAGAGTTTACGCTACTTTCAGAGACGGAACGATTTGGAGAAACAACGACGTTGGCGAAAGGAAAGGATTGGACAACTCTAACAGTGGTACTATTACGCTGATTAGGTAGACATCTTTTAATAAGATGAATTGTTTATGGATGCAAAGGAGTATAACATACAAAAATTAATAGACATTGAAAATTTGTCCGTTAGAGCTTCTAACACCTGTAAAAGATTGGCACTAAATAATTTATCAGAAATTATAGCCTATTACAAAGTTTATGGAAATTTTTTAGATGGAAGAAATTGCGGGGTAAAAACAAATAGTGAGTTAGTAAACATAGTAGAAAAATATTTATCAAAGGAAATTTATATTTCGGAGGAAGAAGAAGGCACTATTTTTAACAGGTTACAAAATTTATGTCAGAAAAAATACAATACAACATCTTTTACAACTGAAAAGTATAGAGATTCGTTTATTAAAAACAAATTTAACTTGGTTGTATTTGTTTCGGAACTAATGGATAACTTCTTAAATCACAAGGAGTTGCTTGTTGTGAGAAAGTGTTTTTTCAAAAACACAGCGGAATACGACATGAACTTAGCTCAAATAGCTGAAGACAACGATGTAAGTAGCGAAAGGCTGAGACAAATATCAATTTTAATACACCATAAAATTGAGAGAGTAATAAGCGACATAAAGAAAGTTGATGCAAATTTAGCCAACAGAGTCGATGTTAAATTCAACCAAAATGATAATATCATAGTATTTAACAAAGAACTATCGCAACAGATTTACGAAAATAAATACGAAGCTTCATATATTGCGCTGGTATATAGATATTTATACGAAGAATACGAGCTTTATCCTAATCATAGGGATAGAGGTGCAAATTTTTATTTGATTAAAACAAGTTTAGTACAAGTGTTTAATTTCGGAATGTTTATTAAAAAGCTTGAAGGGAACTTGAAAAAATTACATAAAACAGATTATATTTGCAACGATACCAAATTATTGAACAAATTTTTGATAAACAAGCACCCTTTGACACAAGAAATTGTTGATGCGTGTTACACCATTCTATCAAAAACAGTAGGTGTATCTACCGACAAAGAAGGTCGTTTTGTTATTAAAAGGAATTCTCACGTAAAAATATCGGAGTATATATTGAAAATTTTTGAAGGCCATAAGGAGCCTATTGATATTTCAACATTGATAAGTGAGTTGAAAAATCGTTACGGTGTTGATTACAGCGGCAAGAAGCAAAACTTACGTTCGTATTTGCTGAATGTAGAAGAAGTATTGCCAATAGGAAAAACCGGAACGTATAAATTAAAATCGTGGGAAAATGTTAAGAGCGGTACAATTAGAGACTTAGTGAAAGATTATTTATTAAAATTTGACGAGCCTAAACACATTAAAGATATACATGCCTACATATCGAAATATCGAAACACTAGTTTATATAGTTTGAAAAACAATATAGGACTTGACCAATCAGGTACATTTGACATATTTCAGTACGGATATATTGGTTTGAAATCAAAGAAATACAAAAATATAACAATAAAAAAGGTTTAAATGTTTAAAATAGTAATAATAGCAATATTGTTTGTGGCAGTTGCCGTTGCAGGCATAGCAATAAAAATGTTTTTCCTAAAAGACGGTGAATTTAAAAAATCGTGCAGTAGCGTTGATCCTGAAACCGGCGAGCGCATAGGTTGCACTTGCGGTAAGGCTGAAGGCAAAGAAGGAGAATGTAAAAACAAACACAAAAGTTTAATCAGCGATTAGTTTGCTAAAAGCCTCTGTCTCTTTAGTTTGGATATTCCCACTGCTATCAGAATAGATAAAATAAACAGGAAGTTCCGGATATTGTTTCAAAAAATCCAAAGAGTTATCAAGACCTTTAACCATAAACATTGTACACAAAGCATCGGCTGTCATGCAATTGTCGTGTATTACCGAAACACTTAACAAAGAATGCTCAACCGGAAATCCTGTGTGTGGGTTTATAGTATGCGAATATCTGATGCCATTTTCTTCATAATACTTTCTGTAACTCCCCGAGGTAGAAATACATTTATCTTTTAATGGAAACTGAATTTGAATATCTCTGTCATCTTCTTTGTCTTTCGCAGGTTTTTCAATAGCAAGCACCCATTCCGTTCCTTCCGGCTTAGTACCTTTAGCCCATATTTCGCCTCCAATATCTACCAAAAAATCATTTATACCTTTGCTGATAAGATATTCGCCCAACAAATCGACTGAAAAACCCTGAGCTATAGCATTAAAATTTATTTGGATATTTTCATCCGACTTAATAATCTTATTATCAACAAGCTGAACTTTTTTATATCCTATAATTTTCAGAACACTATCTATCTGACTTTTAGAAACATTATCTTTCTTTTCAATATTGCCAAATCCCCAAATGTTTACCAAAGGTGCAACAGTAATATCAAAGTCGCCTCCCGACAATTCGGATATTTCCATTGATTTATTCCACACGGCAATAAACAGACTATCGGTAACCGTATCTGTCTCGTTACGATTAATTTTTGAAACCAAAGAATTCGGATTGAAAGTGGAAAAAACACCGTCGAAAGCTATAAGTAAAGAATCTATTTCGTTCTGCAAATTTGTTGTATCGTCGCTATAATATGTAACTGCATAATAGGTACCTTGAGTTTTACCCATCAATTTATGCAAATTATTATCGCTTTTTTGGTTGCATGAGGACAACACGATGACAATTGACAACAACGACAATGCTGTCATAAAAAAAATTCTGTTTTTCATAAGTTTATATTTTTGGCTGTTAGCTCTTTGCCTTTGGCTAATACATAATTATCAACCGAAATCGTCGAATGCTATATTTTCATTAGGAACGCCTAAATTGTCTAACATGTTGAAAACTGCACTATTCATCATAGGTGGTCCGCAAAGGTAATATTCAACTTCCTCGGGTTCGGGGTGATTTATTAAGTAATTATCAAGAGCAACCTGATGTATAAAGCCTGTTGGACCTGTCCAATTGTCTTCTTTAAGAGGTTCGCTAAGTGCAAGATGGAAACTAAAATTAGGATTTTCGGCAGCAATTTTTTCAAATTCGTCTTGATAAAATACTTCGCGCATAGACCTTGCACCGTACCAGTAACTTACTTTACGTTTTGTTTTTTCGGTTAAAAACAGATGGAATATCATAGAACGAAGAGGAGCCATTCCTGCACCACCACCTATAAATACCATTTCTTTATCTGTTTCCTTTATGCAGAATTCGCCGTAAGGACCACTAATAGTAACTTTGTCGCCTGGTTTTCTTGAAAAGATATAAGAAGAACAAATACCGGGATTAACCTTTTTGAAGCTGTTTTTAGCCCTATCCCACGGAGGAGTAGCAATACGTATATTCAATTTTATAATATTTCCTTCTGCCGGATGATTAGCCATTGAGTAAGCTCTGAAAACAGGCTCAGGATTCCGCATTTTCAAATCCCACATATTAAATTTATCCCAATCTTCACGGAATTTCTCTTCTACCTCAATATCTTTATAGTCGATGTTAATTTTAGGTACATCTATTTGGATATAGCCACCACTCTTGAAATCAAGAATTTCTCCTTCGGGAAGTTTAACCACAAATTCTTTAATAAACGTAGCAACATTTTTGTTTGAAACAACTTCGCATTCCCATTTTTTAATTCCAAAAATTTCGGGAGGAATAATAATATCAAGGTCTTCTTTTACTCTAACCTGACAACCCAAACGCCAATTGTTAAGTTGTTCTTTTCTGGTAAAAAAACCTGTTTCGGTAGGTAAAATACTTCCTCCGCCGCTAACAACCTGGCATTTACACATACCGCAAGTTCCACCACCTCCACATGCGGAAGGCAAAAATATTTTTTGATTCGATAGCGTTGTCAGCAGATTACTGCCTGCATTAACAGTGATGGATTTTTCATCGTTAATATTTATTGTAACAGGACCGCTTGAAGTTAGCTTAGACTTGGCGAATAGCAAAAGAAGTACTAACAACAGTATAATTAGCAAGAACACTAATGTCCCGAAAACAAGTGATGTTGATAACATTGATAATATTGTGATAAGCAAATTCATATTAATACTTTTAAATTTTAATTCCCATAAAGCTCATAAACGCGATAGCCATGAGTCCTGTAACAATAAAAGTTATTCCCAAACCCCTTAATGGTTTTGGAATATTTGAGTAAGCAAGTTTTTCTCTGATAGCAGCAAGAGCGATAATAGCTAGCAACCAACCAATTCCGGATCCTAGAGCGAAAACCGAGACTTCGGCAATACTACTGTAACCTCTTTCCTGCATAAATAATGAAACACCCATTATAGCACAGTTAACTGCAATTAGCGGTAAAAATATCCCTAGTGAGTTATAAAGAGAAGGAGAAAATTTTTCTATAACCATTTCTACTAACTGAACTATTGCAGCAATAACAGCAATAAATATCAAAAAGCTGAGGTAAGAAAGGTCTAATGAAGCTAAATCGCTGCTTAGCCAAGCTAACGCACCGGGTTTTAAGAAATAAGTATCTATAAGGTAGTTAATCGGTGCAGTAATAATTAATACAAATGCAACAGCGATACCCAATCCCATAGACGTTTTAACGGTTTTTGAAACAGCCAAATACGAACACATGCCCAGGAAAAAGGCAAATATCATATTGTCGATAAAAATACTTCGTACAAATAAATTAAATAAGTTTTCCATAGCAAATCATGTATTTTTATTGTTCTTGTAATTCTTTTGTTTTGCTTCGCTGGATCCAAATAATGATTCCAATGGTAATAAGAGCCATAGGTGGCAATATCATTAAACCGTTATTCATATATCCAGCATTGTAAAAACTGTCGGGTATTATCTGAAAACCATATATTTTACCTGAACCAAGCAATTCTCTGAAAAAGGCAACTACAATTAGGATAAGTCCGTAAGCTATTCCGTTGCCTACTCCATCGACAAATGAGGGCCAAGGTTTATTAGCCATAGCAAAAGCTTCTAATCTACCCATTATTATACAGTTGGTAATTATTAAGCCCACAAAAACCGACAGTTTTTTACTAACATCGTAAACGTAGGCTTTCAGCACTTGGTCAACAATAATTACTAGTGATGCAATTATAACAAGTTGCACAATAATTCTGATTCGAGAAGGAATAGAATTTCTGAGCAATGATATTATTAGATTGGAAAATGCGGTTACAAAAGTAACGGATAAAGCCATTACGACTGCCGATTTTAATTGTACCGTTATTGCCAATGCCGAACAAATTCCCAAAACCTGTACGGTTACAGGGTTTTCAATATTCAGCGGCGTTTTAATCAGTCTTAATATTTTGGCTGAAAAAAGTGGCTCTTTTTCTTTAATGTTTTGTTCTTTATTCATATTGTAGTTAATGTATTTTAACTTTGTATTTTATTATTGTCTTTTAGATTCAAAAAATGGTTTATAAGTTTCTAAATTATCACAAATCATATCTTGCAATCCTTCGCTAGTAATGGTACCGCCTGATATGGCATCGACGGAATGACGGTCGTCGGAAGCAACCACACCTTTAACGATTTTTATCGATACCAAGCAATTGTCGTTATCGAAAATAGTTTTGTTTATAAATTTTTCTTGATACCACGATTCTCCAATTTCAGCACCCAAACCCGGTGTTTCGCCCTTATGAGCAAACACGCAACCTGCAATTGTATTGAAATCGGATTTAAAAGCCATATATCCCCATATCGGTCCCCACAATCCTTTACCGTGCAACTGAATTATACTCAAAGTATCGTTATCTGCAGTCACTGATTGATATATTGGATATCTTTGTTCTTCAACCGGTTTCCTTAACTCTATTCCGAGTTCGGTATTAAAAGCTTCATCTAAGTCGCTTGATACAATTTCGCCTTTATTGTTTATTAAAACACCCGACACAATAGTCTTTTCAAATAAATCGATAATTTCATTTTGATTTAGGTCGGTTGTATTGATATTAATGGTTTGCAACAAGTTTTGCATTTTCTCAACTCTTATATTAGCATCTTGAGCAGGTTTGAGTTGTACTGCCAGAATAGTCAAAACTACAGCCACAATAATAACCATTACCGAAGCATAAATTATGATGTATCTATTACTTTTTTCCATAGTATTTTATTATGCTTTAAATTATTTTTTTATTCGTTTAAGTCTTTTTCTAATATTTGCTTGTACTACGTAGTGGTCGATAAGAGGAGCAAAAGCGTTCATCAGAAGTATAGCCATCATAGTACCTTCGGGATATGCAGGATTGACAACACGTATCAGAATAGCAAAGATTCCGATTAAAAAGCCGTAAATCCATTTCCCTTTATTAGTTTGAGCAGCTGTAACTGGGTCGGTAGCCATAAATACTATTCCGAATAGGAAACTACCCATTAATATTTGAGTTAATGGGTCTAGTGTCATGTACGCATTTGCAGCAAACGCATTAAATATAAGAGACATGGCAACTCCACCCAAAAGTGCCGACAACATAATTCGCCAGCATCCTATTCCGGTAATAAGTAAAAATATAGCTCCCAAAATTATGGCTATTTTAGAAGTTTCGCCAATAGAACCGGGTAACGCTCCTATAAACAATTCGTTAATTGTTGGTAAAAGTTCTATTTTGCCCGAAGCAGCGAAAGATAAAGGTGTAGCACCTGTAAAACCGTCGGCTACTGTAGTTGCTTTTCCGAGTCCGCCAACCCACACAATATCTCCGGAAATTTTTGAAGGATAAGCAAAAAACACAAATGCTCTTGCCAACAGCGCCGGATTAAAAATATTCATTCCCGTTCCGCCAAATGCTTCTTTGCCTATTATTACCGCAAATATAGTAGCAATACCAACCATCCATAAAGGAACATCGGCAGGCATTATTAATGGTATAAGCATTCCAGATACCAAAAATCCTTCGTTGACTTCGTGTTTTCTTATCTGAGCAAAAATAAATTCAACTCCCAATCCGCAGACATACGAGACAATTATTAATGGTAATATCTTGCCCAAACCATACCATACATTGCTCCAAAAGCCCGTATCTAATCCAAAGGCTAGATTGTGCTGATAGCCTGTATTCCATATTCCGAAAAGCAACGCCGGAATTAGAGCAATGATAACAAAACTCATTGTACGTTTAAGGTCAACACCGTCTCTGATATGACTACCTTTGAACGTTGTTTTGTTTGGAACAAACAAAAACGTCTCGAAAGCGTCGAAGGTGTACTCAAACTTTTCGAATTTCCCTCCAGGAGAAAATTTCGGTTTAATTTTATCTATGTATTTTCGTAATGATTTCATTAACAAACTATTATTATGTAAAATTATTGCATTTCTTTTCTTATTAAATCCAATCCTTCACGTATAATGTGTTGGATTTCTGTCTTCGACGGATCTATAAATTCGGGCAAAGCAAAGTCTTCTTCATCAACTTCGTATATGCCTAGATTTTCCATATCATCAATATTTTCGGCTATACAAGCTTTTATAAGTTGCATAGGATAAATATCTAACGGAAAAACTTTTTCAAATTCGCCGGTAACAACCAAGGCTCTGTGTCCGCCGTGTAGATTAGCATTGGCTACGTGTTTTTTGTAAGGCAACAATCTCGACAAAAACGTACGCGAAAAACTTGGCTTATCTAAACCTGGCTTAATCCAACCGAAAAACTCGTACTCGTTACCTTCGGGTATAACGGTAAACTGATTTTCGTAAAATCCCAAAAAGCCTTTTTCGCTGATTTTTGTTCCGCTAAGAACATTGCCGCTTATATATCTGTTGGTTTCTTCGGTATTTATAATATCGGTAAAAGTATCTATGCAAACGCCTTTTCGGGTTGTGAAATATTGCGGACTTTTTACTTGCGAACCGCAAACCGGAATTGTTATGGTAGTGTCAACATGCCCGTGGCGACACAATCTGCCAATAATTATTATGTCCTGTGGATGAGCGTACCAAATTATCTCTCCTTTATTTATAGGAGCAGTTTTGTTTATATGTACGCTAATGTTTCCGGCAGGATGAGGTCCCTTATAATAAGTAATATCTACATTTTTAAGAGAATCTAACTCGGTGCAATCGTGTGGCAATCCAAGTTTAACATTTTTATTGCCTAAGATTTTAAGAGCATTTATTCCTTCCTGAAAATCTTCTAAGCTGTTTTTAATTACAAAAGGCAGGTCTATAGCCAAAGGTGCGGTATCCATTGCCGAAACATAAATATCGCGTGGCATATCGTCGGGATTGGCTATAACCGAAAACGGACGTTGCCTGATACTTGCCCACAAACCTGATTTTAGTAGCAGTTCAATAAGTTTCGCCCTATCAATATCAGGGGTATACTTTATGTCAAAGCTTTCGGATTGGTATCCTGTGCCTGTTTTTATAACTATTTCTTCCAACAATCTTTTAGCACCACGATTTATAGCTTCTACAGTACCGCTTACCGGAGAAGTAATAACCACACGCTCGTCGTGTTTGTTAAAAATTATTGGGGTGCCGGCTTTAACTTCGTCTCCGACTTGCACTAATAGTTTCGGTGTAAGTCCGACAAAATCGGTTGGCTTAACGGCGTGCTTTGCCGACTGTATCATTGTTACATTTTTTGCAGCTTCGCCTACCAAACGAATATCATACCCTTTTTTAATGTTTATAGTTTTTGACATCCTTCGATATTATATTAATTAAAGAGGCAAATGTATATAATTTTTCAAATGTTTATCAACTAATTCAAATAATTTTTTGTTAACTATTATAATTCTTTTATCAACTTTTTGAAAAAACGACCCCTTTCTTCAAAGTTTTTAAAGTAATCGTAGCTCGATGCTGCCGGCGACAAAATACTCGCTTTGCCTTCGGATGTATGCTTTTGAGCAATTATTACCAAATCATCGTAATTATCGCATAATATGCAGTTGAATTTTTTATTGTCGATTTCTTTAATCATTCTGCGACCTGCATCACCAATAAATATGATGGTTTTAATTTCAGATGTGTACAGAAAATTATATAAAACATCGTAATTCAAATTTCGCTTGTCGCTACCACCAAGTATAAGCGTTTCGGCGTTTTTAACACTTTTAACTGCCTGAATTGTAGCTTGCGGTACTGTAGCAATTGAATCGTTGTACCAGTAAATGTTTTTGTATTTACCGACAAATTCTATACGATGCTCCAAAGGTTGGAATTGTGAAACGGCTTTTTCTATATCCGCCTTGCCAACTCCACTCAGGAAAGCACAGGCTGCTGCATATGCTATGTTTATTCTATTATGCTCGCCTATTAGCTTTGATGGAGTTTTAAAATCGAAAAGTCCGTGGACAGTATTATCGGTTGTTAGTAATATTTTTTCATCACTTATCACTATACAATTACTGCCAGTTGTCGCTTTAGAATTATACGAAACTGCAAACTTTTTAGATTTCAAAGTTTTAATTTCCTGCTCTATTTGCTTTATGGAATTTATGTCATCAACATAAATAAAACTATCCGATTGATTTTGAAATTTTGCAATATTAAGTTTCGATAAGTAGTATGAATATTGGTCGGGAAAGTAATCTAAATGCTCGGGATACAAGTTTGTTAAAACTGCTATGTTCGGACTTGTATCTACAAATTGCAGTTGATGAGCAGACAATTCCATAACTATTTTTTGAGCATTTATAACTTCGCCAAAATAGCTTAAAGGTGGCTTTCCGATATTTCCGAGCAAGACTGACGAAATTCCAGATTCCTTTAATATCTCGTATATCAAACTTGATGTAGTGCTTTTACCTTTTGTGCCTGTAATTCCAATGGTTTTATTACCCGCAATTTTTAGAAGTATTTCAGTTTGCGAAGTTAGTACTCTGCGTTTTTTATAAGTTTCCAAATTCTTTGACGGAATGCCCGGAGATTTTATAATCATATCAAAATTAGGTAAATACGGCAAAAAATCATCGGCTTGTATAATTTCAACTTTGCTGTCACTGTTTATCACTCCATCATTGATAATGTTTTTATCTAACAGCGTTATCTGCTTTTCCGGCAAATACTTTCTGATGAAATTGTAAGTAGATTTTCCTTCAATACCTACGCCTAAAATTAATATCTTCTTATCGAAAAATTTATCAATAATATTTTTAACCATAATCATCTGTTTCTTAATATATTAAGCAAACCTTCGGGCAAATTATTATTCATATCGAAATCATTCAACAACATTGTAAAATGCTGCAAGTCGTACTTTTCGTACAGATTAGTACTTTTATAGAAATCTAATAAAAAAGGCAAATTACCTTCGTATTTTGATATAGTCGTATGCAAAGCAGCGTTGACTTCACTAATAGTACCAACACATTCAAAAGGTTTAACATCTTCAATTCCGCACAGTTGTTTAAAAATGTACAGCAAAGATTTCTTGTCAAATAAATCTTCGCCAAAAATCACTTTTAGTTTGTCGGAACTTATAAAAGGCGACAAAATTATATACGCAAAAAGGCATTTAGGACAATTACAACACCATATATTTTCCTTGCTTCCGGCATTACAACTTCTGAAAACAGAATGATAGTTCGTAAACTTGGCGAACTGTTGAGCTATTTGCAATTCGTTTAAGGGTCGCAAAAAACTAAAGTACGACACATCGGGACTTATGTACTTGCTTGCGTACTGTCTGAAATTTTCTTCAAACTCAAACGATTTGGAATACTGATGATTTATATTCGTGCCAACAACAGTCGGCTCATTGGCACTGGATTCGTTAGATAAGGCAATGTACTTATGTCCCGAAAGATACGCAATTAGCAGACTGTAAAATGCCAACAAAGCCGAAAATGGTGTGTGTCCGTTCAAAAAACCTTTTGCGTTAAGCTCCAACAAAGTTGGATGAATAGTTCTTAATACCGACAAAATTGAATCGTTTGTAAAACCTGCAACTTCTGTACAAGCTAAGGTAGTTTTGCTCGGATTAATAATAAAAGGAATAATTTTGTATTGGGTTTTTATCAATTCCAAACTGACAACCGAATCTTTGCCGCCGCCAACAGGAACAATAATAGTGTCATCGGTTTTGTACGAATATGGTTTAAGAGTCGGAGCACTTTCGTCGCATTTTATATTAACAAAGTCGTCAATGTTTTCTTGAATATTATTTGTATAAAAAAACTCGCCCAAGCCGTTGAAGTACAGATGTTTCCACCAATCTATTTGCTCATCAGTCAGTCTGTATGGCATAATAATTTCTGTGGGACAGGCAGCTTTCCAATAGCTTATAAGTTCAATTAAGCCTATATTAAACAAGAGATTGCGTATAATTTCGTTTTCAATAAAATTATCTTCGCTAAAGTTGACAAGCAACGGAGTAATAGGTATTTTGAACTCGGGAGCAAATATTATTTTTTCGTCAATACTAAAATCGTATGATACTCTGACGAAATCTTTTGTTATTTGCGAGTTAAATCCCTTATAAATAAACTGTTTGTAGGATTTCCTTAAATAGTCGTATTTTTCCTGTCCTTGTATCGACTTCAACATAGAGCAAACTAATTTAAAGTCCAAAAGTAAATAAAATTTGCATATATCGCCGGCAATATTTAGTAAATATCCGCTTATTTTGTTTGTTGCATCTTTTTTGTGTGGTGCGGGTTGCGGGTTGCGGGTTGCGTGGTACGTGTTTCGCGATACGTGTTATGAATATCGAATACAGTGACCCGTGGCCCGTGACCCGCAACAGCCAAAAGCCAAAAGCCAAGAGCCAAGGGCTAAGAGCATCTAGTCTATGATTTAAACGCTTATCCAACAAAAAAAGCAGCATTAATTTGCTGCTCTCTTGTCGGGGTAGTAGGATTCGAACCTACGACCCCCTGGTCCCAAACCAGGTGCGCTAGCCGGACTGCGCTATACCCCGATTTTTTATTTGGTATTTCTCATTTCGAGTTTGCAAAAGTAAGCTATTTTTTTCTTATGGCAAATTATTTTCAACATTTATTTTTTATTTGTAGTAAATTCATAATCGTAAATAAAGTTTAAAACATTCTAAAATGCACTATTGAAACATTTTTATAAACTGGTAAATTCTAAGCTTAAATTATAAAAACTATTAAATACAAAATAAAAATGAAGCTGTTTTACTTTTTGTTAAGCGTAAATTTTACCTTTGCAGGAATTATCAAATTTAAATAGTATTATGAACAAACTAACAACATTATTTTTAACAATAGTTATGGCTATTCCTTTAATGAGTAGTGGCAGCACTAATAGAATAAATTTTATAGAGTACGACCTGCCAAACGGTTTACACGTAATTTTACATCAAGATAACAGCACTCCAATAGTGAATGTTTCTATTTTGTACCATGTTGGTTCTAAAAACGAAATAGAAGGCAGAAGCGGCTTTGCCCACTTTTTCGAACACCTAATGTTTGAAGGTTCCGAAAATATTGCTCGTGGCGATTATTTTAAAATAACCATGAATGCCGGCGGCGAGCTAAACGCTTACACTTCGCAAGACAAGACTTATTATTACGAAATATTACCTTCAAATCAGTTGGAACTTGGTTTGTGGTTGGAATCGGAACGCTTGTTACACTTGCGTATAGATACCATTGGACTTGAAACTCAAAGAGCTGTTGTAAAAGAAGAAAGAAGTCAAAGATATGACAATCAGCCTTACGGTTCAATCTTGGAAAAAACTATGGCTAACGCATACACAGTTCACCCGTACCGTTGGACTACCATTGGCAATCCCGTTGATATTAACGAAGCTACACTTGACGAATTTATTGATTTTCACAGCATGTACTACGTGCCAAATAACGCTACTCTCACTATAGCAGGCGATATAGATATTGAAGAGACAAAAAAATTAATCGAAAAGTATTTCGGCGATATTCCGCGAGGCACTAAACCTATATATCGCCCAAATGTTGTTGAACCCCAGCAAACAGCCGAAGTTAGAGAAATTGTTTACGATAATATTCAGTTGCCGGCTGTTGTAATGTCGTATCATATTCCGGAGCAAGGTTCCGAAGATTTTTACGCTTTGTCAATGCTGACAACACTTTTGTCGTCGGGTCAAAGTTCAAGATTTAATAAATCTATAGTCAACGACCAACAACTTGCACTGCAATGTGTTTCCTTCCCTATGCCTACCGAAGACCCGGGATTGTACATGATATTAGGAATCGTTAATATGGGCGTTGAGCCTGATGTTTTGGAAAAAGCTATAGAAGCCGAAATTGAAAAGGTACAAAAGGATATTGTATCCGATAGAGAATTTACCAAATTAAGAAACAAAATTGAAAACGATTTTGTTACCCGCAACTCTACTATGGAAGGAATTGCCGAAAATTTGAGCAATTACCACGTATTCTTTGGCGATGCTAATTTAATTAATACTGAGTTGGATAGATACATGAAAGTTACTCCCGAAGATATGAAGAGAGTTGCTAATAAGTACTTAATACCTGAAAACAGAGTAGTACTTACTTATCTTCCTAAACAAAGCAAAAAAGAAGAATAAATATCAAATCACAACAATAACAAGTAATTATAATGAAAAAGCAAATTTATATATCAATTTTAGGTCTGATAATTATGACATTATCTTATCAAAACATTTTTTCACAAAACACAAGTCTTGACAGAAGTGTGATGCCTACTCCGTCGACTGCAAAGAAAATAGAATTGGCTGAACCTAAAACTTTCACTCTTGATAACGGCTTACAGGTTTTTGTCATCGAAAATCACAAAATTCCCCAAATCACTTATTCGCTAATATTAGACTACAACTCACCTATTGAAGGAGACAAAGCCGGTTTGTCAACTATTTACGGCGACATGCTTCGTACAGGCACTAAAAGCAGAACAAAAGACCAAATAGACGAAGAACTTGATATGATTGGTTCACGACTTAGTACAAGTCAGTCGTCGATTTACGCTTCTTGCTTGACCAAACATAATGATAAACTGTTGGATATAATGACGGATATTATTATCAATCCTAATTTCATTCAACCCGAATTAGACAAACTAAAAGTCCAACATAAATCGTATTTGCAAACACAGAAAGACGAACCTGCTTCTATTTTACGATTGGTTAGCAACAAGGTTGTATACGGCGAAAACTATCCTTACGGTGAAAACACTACCGAAGCAAGTATTGACAATATTAACGTGGAAGATGTAGATGCTTATCATAAAACCTATTGTCGCCCTAATATTTCGTATTTGGCAGTTGTTGGCGATGTTGTTTTTGACGAAATTAGACCAATTATTGAGAAACACTTTGCAGGTTGGACCTCGGCTAAAGTTCCGGAAAACAATTACGATATTCCAAAAGCTCCTGCAACAACACAAGTTGTGATGGTAAACCGTAACAATGCTGTACAATCTAACATAGGTGTTTGCTATCCTGTTGAGCTAAAACCTAATTCTCCCGATGCAATAGCTGCTGACATAACCAATACAATATTAGGTGGTGGTACTTTCAGACTATTTAATAATTTGCGTGAAAAACACGGTTGGACTTACGGTGCGTACTCAAGTCTTAGAGCCAGAAAAACAATAGGTTTATTCAATGCTACAACTCAGGTTAGAAACATGGTTACAGACAGCGCGGTAAATGAAATTGTTTACGAAATGAACAGAATTAAAACCGAACTTGTACCCGATGATGAGCTTAACTTGGTTAAAAATTATTTAATGGGTTCGTTCGGAAGATCGCTTGAAAATCCTAGGACAGTTGCAAATATGGCTGTCAACACAATACGCTACGATTTACCAAAAGATTATTATAGCACTTATCTGCAACGCATTGAAGAAATTGATGCCAACGATGTAATGAAAGCTGCAAACAAATATATAAAACCCGAAAACGCTTACATTGTTGTTGTTGGTAGCGCCGATGAAAACGCTGAAAAATTAAGCAGATTTTCAAAATCTCCTATAAAATATTACAACTCCGAAGGCGAACCTATTGATACTTACAAAGTTACTTTAGAGCCAGTTGCTGAAGGCATTACTGTTCAAACTGTTTTTGATAATTACATAGACAAAATCGGCGGTGCCAAAAAAATTAAAAAAGTCAAGACTTTTGTAAGAAAAGCCGAAGTTACTGTACAAGGCATGACTATGAACGTTGATACATACATTAAAACTCCTGAAATGTTTTTCATGCAGATGTCTTTACAAGGAATGGTAGCTTCAAAAATGATATACAACAATGGTAAGGGCGTTAATATTATCCCTATGCAGGGAGATACAAAAATTCCGGTTGAACAAGATAAAATCGATGGATACAGACTTTCGTCGTTTATTTTCCTTGAAGCTGATTATAAGAAAACCGACTACTCGTTCAACCTGCTTGGTGTAGAAACTTTGAAAGATAATTCTAAAGCTTATAAAATTGAAGTTAGAAACAACGAAAAGGTAATTGAAACTCTGTATTACGACGTAGCAACAGGACTAAAAACCATGGAATCAACTACTGACGGCGATGTTTTCTACTCCGACTATAAAGAAGTTGACGGAATTATGTTTCCGCACACTATTTCGCAAAAAGTTCAAGGTATGGACTTGAACATATCAACAAAAGAAATAATTATTAATCAGAAAATTAATAATTCGCTTTTTGAAATTGAATAATATTTTACAAAACTAAAACAAAAGAAAACGGACTTTAAAAAAGTCCGTTTTTTTATTCTAAAATTTTAAATAAAAATCTTTGTACCGCTTGCACGCTTTTGCAAAGCGAGCGAAATATGCAAATTAACAAACTACAGTGTTACTGTAATTTCTTCGTTATCACGTTTTACTATAATTTCGTTACCTGTGGGTTTTAAAATGGTTTTCACATAATTTTTAGTATCACAATTTGGAAAATCGCTTTCCTTGTAGTTGTTGATTTTCATAATTTTATCACCAGGTTTCAGTCCGGCTTTTTCAGCTTTACTGTCTTTGTATATGTGCGCGATTATAGCACCTTCATCAATTGAGCTATTTACACCAAACCCTAAGATTTTGTCGTAAGTATCGGTATTTTGGACTTTACTAATTTGTTGTATATATAAATTTTTGTCTTTATAATCGATAAGCATATTAAAGTGCTTGAAAACTTCCATACCTAAGCTGTTTACTATCATTTTCTCGAAAGAAACTACATTAACAGAGTCAATTTTGTAATTACCATTTAAATTAATATCACATTTAGCGTTATATACAGTGTCAATAAGAGCTCCTGTAGCCGTTTTAGCCACATATCCATAGTAATTTCTTTCGTTATAAACAGCTTTGTCTTTTTTAAGAGCATTGTACGTTTTATCAGTTATTATAGCTCCACCGTTGTTACCCGTATCGAAATAAAAATCTGTAGGAACACCATTTATATCAACAGGTATAACAATATGGTTAGAGACTTTATTAAATTTTGATTCAAGTTTAACCCAATTGTCTAAATCTGGCAAGCTATCTAAAACAGCAATCGTGCTGTCAGCCATATTTATATTTAAAATTTTATTATTGTCCGAAAATGTGCTAGAACCAATAATTCCCATAGGATCACATTCGAAATTAAAACTTTTATTATTAATACATAAAACAATGCTATTTTTAATTTTCAATAAATTAGATTCAAGTGTTTCTAATATATACATAATATTTTTATTTTTAACACCTTCGGCACCAACATGACTTCCAAATGATTTTAATTTTTCGCAATTAGAAATATGTTCTGTTGTTTCATCATCAGTGAAAAGTATAATTGACGAAGCACCCGAATCAAATATAAAATCTCTATTTATTTTACCGTCAATGGTTGTGTTAATCAGAATTTTGTTGTCAATGAACTCAAATTTTTGTTTTCCTTCACTGTAGCTTATTTTTTCATTCTGAATCGCCTTCCCAAGATTTATTATTCTACAACTCATGCAACTGCCGAATACAATACATGAAAGGACAATAAAAGCTACTATCTTAATCAATGGTTTATACTTTTTGTGTTTCATAAGGTTGTTATTTTTATTTATTAATTCTATTTATTTCGGAAATTAACTTTTCGTATGGTTGTTAAATGATTATACTCCTACGTGTTGCAAAGTTAATGGAATATCGTTATTTTGCAAATTATTTCAGATTGTTTTTTAATTACGTGATTATGTAACAACTGAAAAATTAAGGTGTAGCACAAACCTCTTAACATCAGCCTATAGCCAAAAGCTAACGGCTAATTGCTATTTATTCATTGTTAATCGAAAATTGCATGGCAACACGCAACACGTCCCGAAACTTCGGGACACCGTCAACTTCAAGGTTTTATCGGACTATAATGAGTTTTTATTCTAAAATTTTAAATAAAAATCTTTACAAATCTCCTTATATCTGTCTGTGTAAGAATTATCGTTACTATTATATATTTCGATGATTTCAGTTATAACCTCCGCAACTTCAAAATTAACAAACTCCATCATTATTCTGTGTGGTTGATGTTTTGCCGAACTTTTTACAATTGCCTCTCGACTACAATAAAAATTATTTTCAATGCCAATATCGACAATTTTTTCTCGCAAATCAAAAGGTGCAATTAAAGCTAATGTTGATTTTGGCAGCATAATTTTTTGACAGTAAAAAAATAAATCGGAATACGAAAGTGTAATATTATGCTTTGCAACAGCTTTTTGCGAACTTGGCGGTAATAATGAATTTTGAAAAAAAGGCGGATTACATAATACGTAATCAAAAGTTGATTCATGGCTTTCGGCAAAATCTTGCAACGATAAGTTGAAAACTTTAAAAGAACTAGCCCATTTGCTGTTTCTGAAATTAATTTCTGCCTGCTTTGCTGCTTCCTTGTCTATATCGATAGCGGTAATTTTTGCATCATTATTACGTTGAGCTGCCATAAGTGCAAGTATTCCGCAACCTGTACCAACATCTAATATTCGTTTTGCAGGACTGATATTCGTCCATGCTCCAAGCATAACCGCATCGGTGCCAATTTTCATTACACTTAACTCATCGTCAATACAAAATTGTTTGAAACGAAACATTTATGAATACTTAAAACCGTTTA